>JAVRPF010000060.1:0-9649 GCA_032162385.1 Mycobacterium sp. | reverse complement strand
TGACTGACGGACCGAGGGGGAAGGCAACGTGAAGCGGCAGGTTGGTTCGAGCGTCGTCGGCGGCGCCATCGGTCATGGGCGATCGCGATTGCGGTGATCTCGGCGGCAGCGCTCGCTCTGAGCGGATGCAGCAGTGCGACAGCGCCGCCGGCGCCTCAGGTGATCAGCGAGAAGGGCACACCGTTTGGGGATCTCCTGGTGCCCAAACTGCAAGCGTCGGTAGTTGATGGCGCGATCGACGTGTCTGTGGAGTCGCCGGTGACCGTGAGCGCGGGCGACGGGGTGCTTGGCGCGGTCAGCCTGGTCAACGAACGAGGCGCCGCGCTGGACGGCCAACTCAGCCGGGACGGACTGACGTGGTCGTCGGCGGAGCCCCTCGGCTACAACAAGAAGTACACGCTGACCGCAGAAGCTCAGGGATTGAGCGGAACAGCCCGCAGCAGCGTGACGTTCCAGACTCATTCGCCGGAAAACCTGACGATGCCCTACGTCCTGCCGAATGACGGCGAGGTCGTGGGGGTCGGACAGCCCACCGCGATCCGGTTCGACGAGAACATCGGTGACCGCATCGCGGCGCAGCGCGCCATCAAGATCACCACCAGCCCCGCCGCCGAAGGCGCGTTCTACTGGCTGAGCAACCGCGAAGTCCGCTGGCGCCCGCAGAATTACTGGAAGCCAGGCACCACTGTCAACGTGCAAGTCGACACGTACGGCGTCGACCTGGGCGACGGCCGTTCGGTCAAGACGACGTCTCCACCCGGTTCACGGTGGGTGATGAAGTGACCGCCACCGCCGATGACGCGACGAAGATACGAGGGCCGCGCAGTCGACGCCTGTTTCAGCCTCCGGTCGCCACGTATGGGTCAGCTCGTCATTCGATGAAGATTCGATATAGAGATTGCCGTTTGGACACCACACACGCTTGTTGGGGTCGCGCGCGGCGGGTCTTCGGCGACGGTTACCTTCACAAATGATGGAGCAGAGGAATGCAGACCCATGAGCGCGCGAAGCGAGGCTCTGTTCGTCGGCGGCCGGTCTGGGGCGGGTAAGAGCAGCGTCGGCAATGAGATTCATGCTCAGTTGTCAGCGGCTGGAGTACGGCACTGCCTGATCGACGGTGACTTTCTCGACATGGCCCATCCGCCGCCATGGGAGCATGGCCTGGCGGAACGGAACCTCGCTGCGATGTGGGCCAACTATCGCGCGCTGGGCTATCGGCGCATGATCTACATCAACACGGCCAGCGTCTTCGATGACGTGCTGGACCAGCTGACCGCGGCCATGGGCGATCGCCCGAAAGTGACCGCTGTTCTGCTGACCTGCACGGATGAGACCGCGCGCCGGCGCCTCTCGCAGCGCGAGATCGGTTCCGCTCTGGATCGGCATCTCGAACGCAGCGCTGCGACGGCTCGTGAAGTGAGCAGCGGAGCGCCGCACTGGGTCCACCGACTCCCGACCGACGATCGCTCGGTTGCCGAAATCGCCACGGAGATCACCGGACTGGTCGGCTGGCTCCCGCCAGATCCACCGGACGATTAACCCAAGTCAGCTCAGCTCCTGTCAGCGGGCTCCGGGCAGCCGCAACAGCAGCCGCGCACCGCGCAGCGGGCTGGGCCCCAAGGACGCTGTGCCGCCGTGTAACTCGGCCTGCTGTGCGACGAGCGCGAGCCCCAGGCCGGAGCCCGACCGGGATGCGTTCGAACCCCGGGAGAACCGCTCGAAGACCCCGTCGCGCTCTTCCTCGGGTACTCCGGCGCCGTTGTCGTCGACTGCGATCTCCACACCGTCGGCCGAACTGATTGCGCTGAGCTGGATTTCGGTGGCATCGCCGTGCTTGACCGCGTTGGCGATGGCGTTGTCGATGACCAGTCGCAGCCCCGCAGGCAGTCCCACCATCAGCACGCTGGGCGACGGCACCAGCGACACCTGCAGGGTGGGGTAGGTGTGTTGCGCGTCGTGGGCCGCACGATCCAGCAGCTCGGTGATGTCGAAGGGGACGAAGTCGTCGACGGTGGTCAGTTCGCCCTGTGCCAGCCGTTCCAGCGCCGTCAGCGTGCCCTCGATCCTGCTCTGGGTGCGGATGACGTCACCGAGCACCTCTTTGCGCTGCTCATCGGGCAGGGCCAGGGTGGATAGCACTTCCAGGTTGGTGCGCATGGCGGTCAGCGGGGTGCGAAGTTCGTGCGAGGCGACCGCGGCGAAGTCGCGGGCCGATTCCAGCGCAGCCCTGGTGCGTTGCTGTTCACTGCCGATGCGGGCCAACATCCCCTCGACCGCTTCGGCGATCTCCACGGCCTCCTGCACCCCGCGGACCTGAACTTCGTCGGGATTGGACTGGGCGTTGATGGCGCGCGCTTGCTGGGCCAACAGCCGGAACGGGTTGATCATGATCAACCACATCACCCAGCCGACCAACACGGTGCCGACGATGACGCCGCCGCAAATCAGCAGCACCCTCAGGTGCAGCTCGTTGATTCGATGCTGGGTTTCGGCGACCGGCGCACCGAGCGCGATCGAGGCCAGACCCGCTGTGAAGGTCCGCACCCGGTACTCCACGCCATTGATGGTGGTGTTGGCGTATCCGCTGCCGAGCTCGGGCAGCGTGATGTCGCTGGGCACGGACACTGTCGTGTTGCCCACCCGGGCGGTCCGCACCAGCCCGCCGTCGGGCATGGGCTCATCGGCACTGGTCTGCTGTGCGGTGCTGAGGAGCGAACTGATGTCGCCCAGCCCGCTCACCGAGTCCAGGCGCCGGTCGAGCTGGCTGTACTGGTCGTTGGTGACGCCGATCCACACCCAGGTACCGAGGGTGATGACCAGAACGACGACCGCGAGTGCCGCGACGATGACGATGGTGCGCAGCGAGAGCACCCGCATCGGCAGCCGCAGCAGCCGATATATCCCATCGTCTGGTACCACTATTGAGCTCGCAGCGCGAAGCCAACGCCGGTCGTTGAAACAACGTCCATGAGTCCATCGTGCCCGATGGCACAACCGGGCTACTAACGCAGTGTGTCAATCCGGTTGGCGCCGGTCGAACGAACGCGCCATCAACTGCCAGTACACCAGCGTCAGCGCCATCTGGACTCCGGCCGCGATGATTGCGGTGCGCAGGTGATGGCGCCGGGCGGCCACGAGCGCCCCGACGGAGACTGCGCCCGTCACGGCGCTGATGACCATCGACTCGTCGCGCGGGCGATCGAGGATCCAGCGCTCCTCGCCGAGCATCGCGCGCGTCGCCCACCCCCGATCATGAGCAGGTTTGGGGAACAGCACGGGGTTGACGGCGAGCCAGCCGGCGACCATGGCGGCATCGCGTCGACGCCGCGTCCAGACATGGTGACGGCGACGCCCAGCGGCGCCAACTCCGTTGCGAGGGCTTCGGAGAACCCTTCGATGGCGAACTTCGTGGAGTTGTAGATGCCCCAGCCGGGAGAGCCGACGAACCCGCCGATCGAGGAGAAGAAGACGATCCGCCCGGACCGCTGGGCCCGCAGCGTCGGCAACACCGCGCGGATGACGTTGAGGGCACCAAAGACGTTCGTGTCGTAGACGGTACGCGCGGCCGCGTCGGATGCTTCCTCGACGGCGCTCAGTAGACCTCGGCCGGCGTTGTTGACGACGACGTCGATCCGGCCGAACTTCGCGACGGCCGCGGTGACGGCGTCGGCGATCTGAGCTTCGTCGGTAACGTCAACGGCGACGGGAAGTAGGCTGTCGCCTGCATCTGGGAATCGCTCGGTGATCGCAGTGGTACTGCGGGCCGTCGCGACGATCTGGTGGCCCGCAGCGAGGGCCTTGTCGACGATCTCGGCGCCGAACCCGGGACGCTCCGGTGATGAACCACACGCTCATGTTCGGATCTCCCTCGATGAAGGCTGGCGATTCTTCAATGGAATCTATGTTACGGCTGGCGGCGGTCGAACGAACGCGCCATCAATAGGCCCTGCCATCTGGCGCTCAGGTGAAATCCGTCGGACCGCGACCTGTTTCGATTGTTTCAATCTGGAAAAGGTGGCATAGAATCGAAGCATGACCACCACTGTTGTCCCACTCGTTCGCGAGGTCGAGGCGCGCGCCCGCCACGATGCCGGCTTCGCGCAGGTCCTCGACGAGCTCCTGCTCGCGCCGACCACGCCGGAGGGAACGCTCGAGCACGTGGCGGCCCGCAGCATCAACGAACGCCGCCGGGCAGTGCTCGCGAGTGACTTCTTGGATGGGTCCCTGCCCACGTCCGAGGTCCAACACCTGCTGCGGTACGCCACACCACAGGCCGTGCATCGGCTCCGCAGCCGGGGCCGGCTGCTCGGCGCCCCGGTCGGCAACCAGACCTGGTTCCCGGCTTGGCAGTTCGAGGAGGACCGGCTGCGCACCGACTTACCCCGGATCCTCGAGCTGCTCACCCGGTTCACGTCAGATCCAGTGGCCGCCGACCGCATCATGCGGATGACCCGCGACGACCTGGGCGGGTCGTCGATCACCAAGGCGTTGCGTGACCCGGCGACGGCGGATGCGGCGTGGCGGATCCTGACCTCTCTCGGTGCCTGACCTTCCCGCCGGGTACGGGCGGCCGGTGCCCGCGGAGAGGCCAAGCGGGCTGCAGAGCCGACGGGTCCGGGCCGGCACCGAGCTGTGGCGGGTGGACGCCACGCCCCCCTCGGAGTGGACGTGGGAGGGCTTCGCGGAGCCGCGCTACAGATTCGATCCGGTGTCGGGAGGATTCCGGACGCGTTATGCCGCAACCCGACTCGTCGGCGCGTTCCGTGAGCGCTACCGCGCCACGGGCTCGGTCGTGCCGGCCGATCATGCAGGTCACCGTCTCATCCGGCTGGTGACCACGCGTTCGCTGCGGATTCTGGACCTGCGCACCGAGCGCAACCTGGACGCCCTCGAGGTCGACGATCAGATCAGCACGGGCCAACACGACGCGGTGTGGGACACCTGCCAGTACCTCGCCGACGTTGCCCGGGGATGGTGGCCTGATCTCGACGCGATCGTCTACCGGTCCCGGACGACGCCGACCGTCTCGGCGAACTATGCGTTCTTCGGCGTCGACGGGTTCACGCACGAGTCGTGGCCGCTTGCGGAGCGCATCGACGTGCTGGTCGACCTGGTGCTGCGCGAGGGCTTCACCGTGGACTGGGACATCGGTTAGCCGCCTCAGATCGACTCCCGTGGCCCTCTACCGGGAGACCCTTGGGCGACTCTGGTACGGCCTTTGACCATCAAACCGGCAGAGACGAACTCCTTCGGACGTGCCGAGCCGGCCATGCTCGACAAGCCCGCTCGACTCACCGGGTCATCGAACCGGCGAGCGCCGTAGAACGCCTCACGGAGCAGGGGTATCGCCGAGCGCGTGCCGATCAACTCCAGCGCACGTTCCAGCGGACGCCCATGGGTGGCAGTCGGCCGATCACGTTCAGCGGTCGAACCATGCGACGCGGCTCGTTCGGAACCCAGTCTTGCCATCCCATGAAAGCGGGAGAACGTCGCACGGATCGAGCCGCACCACGAATATCACAGAACACTCCAAGGCGGTTCGAGCATCGGCTTTATGGAAATGGCGAATGTATGTCGATGGCCGAACTTGTTGAAGCCCAAGCGCTGAAGTATCGGTGACGACGTCGGTTCGGCGTGGACTAAGGCAAGGGTGGCCCCTTGAGTGAACGCGTTGTCGAGACGGGCCGCGACGAGGGACCGGTACACACCGCGACCGCGTCTGTCGGCCACCACCGCCGCACCCCAGAACCGTGCGACGTCGCCGACACGCGTGTAACCGCCTGTCCCCGAAGGGGTCCCGCCGTTATACGCGGCGAACGAACCCGGTTCCAAACGCTCATATGCGGACTGGATGTTGTCGTTGGTCGGTGGCGGATAACCCCAGGCGAGCGCTGACGTCTTCTCGTATTCGACGACTTGGTCGTATGTGCGGACTTCGATGACTTCTACGTCAACCGGTGCTGGGGTGTGTCGTGAGTCGAAGCCATCGCGGTCCATCGCCAGAATGTCGATTATGGCCACGATGGTGATGTCGGTGGCCGCCGAGAGTTCGGGCAGGGCTGGTTCGGCGCCGGGCTCATCCGGGCCCACGGTGACTCGCAGCGACGTTGCTTGATGCTCGGCCGCTACCTTGATGGCGCCGTCGGTGATCTGACCCCGGTCCTGCAGCACGCCGCGGTAGGTCATCGGCGTGGCCTCGGACCCCACTAGGTACAACTCGTGTCCGTCGTCGGCTACGTGAGTCGAATTCGGCGGATACCAGGGTGACACCCACAGCCTGGATTGTTCGAGTACCTGATTCGGTGTCCAGGTCACCTACGCCGTACCCCTAAACCGTCTGCCCACTTGCCTTGGGAAAAGAGCGCTCGTGTATTGGGGACTGCCCCGCCTTCAGTTGAGTCGTTGGGTGTGAACTTCAGGCCGCCGTTGGGGGCTGGCGGTCAGGTGGTCGACGACATCGGCGAGGCCGGTGAAGCCGGGGGCCGCTGCCATGTCGGCCGCGATGCGGCGGCTGGCCAGGCGGTATTGGGGCTGATCCAGGACGGCGCGAATGTCGCGGCGCAACGCCCTCGGTGATGGTCGCTCGCTCCTGATTCGGCGCCCGGCGCCAGACCATGCGACCCGTGCGCCAACCTCGGGCTTGTCCTCCTTGCCGCCAGTGGCGACGATCGGCACGCCATGACGCAACGCGTACTGCACCCCGCCATAACCACCGTTGGTGACGTAGACGGCGGTGCGCGGCAGCAGCTCGTCATACGGCAGATACAGCGCCGCACGGGCATTGCTCGGAAGCGGGGGCAACGTGTCGAGTGGGCGACCGCCCGTCGCGACGACGACGAGGACATCCATGTCGGCCATTGCGGTGAGCGTCGGTGCAATGGCCTGCTCGTAATCGATGTTGGCAATCGTCCCTTGGGTGACGTGGACGATCCGACGTGTTCCGTCGAGATCAGCCCACCAGTCTGGTAGCGGAGCCTGTGATCCGGTGGCGGACATCGGGCCGACGAAGTGCAGGTTCGCGGGCGCATTGGAGCGCTGGTACTCGAAGGCCGGCACGGTGAACTGCACTAGGGCGTCGGCTCGGCGGCCCCAATCCCATGCGGCATAGGACATTCCCACGCCGTGCACTTCGCGATGGAGCTCGTCGATGACATGGTTGACACTCGCCATGATCCTGCGGTTGATGGCAGCCAGTGCGACGTTGCGTTGGCGGTTGAACCAGCGCGCTGGCCGCAGTCCCATCCCGAACGGTGCGGTGTCGGGGCTTTCGCTGGAAAGCGGAATGACGCCGCACATGACGACCGCCGGGCGGGCCGACCGTGAGTGTTCGAGCAGGAACGCGCCACCGAGGTAAGCGGGGTCGGTCAGGACGGCATCGGCGGGTTGTGCAGCGTGGGCAGCCATGATTGCCTGGTATTGCGCCTTGGACGGCTGGACGAAGACGTGTTCGATGTCGAAGCGAATCGCCTTGATGCCCTTCAACTTTGCACGCTCCGGAAAGCTGGCAAGGAGATTGCGATCGTCGAAGTCGGCTTCGGGGGGCAGCGGGATGTGCACGGCGCCCGTCGCTGAGACTTTGTCGGCGAACCGTGAGCCCGTGACGAACCGCACGTGATCGCCGCGTTCGACGAAGCCTCGGGCGACCGCAAGCAATGGCGTCACGTGGCCGTGGGCAGGCACGCTGGCGATGATGATGGATGACACGACGAACCCCCCGGAATCGCGCTCAAATGCGTACGTGTAGTATTCATTACTATGGCACCGGAGTCAATATCAAGCAAGGGCGTACGGGAGGGGCGGACGTATCGATCGGAGTGGCGTCAACAGCAAGCGGAGCAGACCCGGTCGCGGGTTGTCGCCGCAGCAGCGGAACTGTTCGCCAACGACGGTTACGCGCGCACGACGCTGGCGAAGATCGCCGATGCAGCGGGAGTGTCGCCCGAGACGGTCCAGGGGCACGGCCCCAAGGCGGCCCTGATGATCTCCGCGATGCAGCACGCGGCATTCGGTGTGACCGGTGAAGAGGACATCCTCGCTCTTGACCTTGGTCGCCGATTCCTTGCCATCGACGACTGTGATGAGGCGATGGACTATCTCGTCGCGGCACAAACGGATGTGCACGAACGATCCGCGCGGGTCATGATGGCATTGATCGGCGCCGCGGCGTCTGATCCGGAGCTCGATCGGTACCTCGACGACGTGTTCGCGGGAATCAATCAGCAGATTCGACGGATCCTCACCGTGTGTGGCGACCGAGGATGGCTTCGTGACGATCTGTCATTCGACGAGATGGTCGAAACAGCGGCAGTGCTCTCGAGCGTCGATTCGTACCTACGGATTACCGAGCGCGACGGGTGGAGCGTGACCGCATACCGGGCGTGGTCCCGCCGCATGTTGGCTGAGACGATCGTCCGGCCGGCAGGGTGACGGACAGCGCGCGCTGCGCCCTCCCAGTATTGATCTACGACACCGACGTCCACAACCTTCGCGGCTACGATGACCAACTGCACCCCCTAGAAAAACAGACCGCCTCCCACTCGGCAGAAGCCAGGAATTTCATGCCACTCTTCACCGTCACCATGCGGTCCGGCAGAACGGTGGCGGAGAAGGACGCAATATCCGCCGCCATTCATGAAGCGAGCGTCAGCGCTGGCTATCCTGAGGACGATCACTTCCAGAGGTTCATCTCCTTGGAAGAAGCTGACTTTCGCGTCAGCCCTCGCTATCCCGATCTGCAGAAGCCTCGCAGCGAGCGCGTCCTGATGATCGAGGTTCTGGTCTCGTCGGGGACTGCGCAAGACAGGAAGCGCCCGCTTCTTTCGGCGATCGTGACTTGCGTACAGGCGGCAGGAACGGATCCAAACGACGTCATGGTCTTCTTCGGCGAGATCGACCGTGCCAGTAGTTCTTTCGGTGGCGGGCGTCTCGCGCTGCCTGTCGAGGTGCAGCCTTGAACGCTGCTGCCTGGGGCAAGTCTGGGACCTCCTCCTCAGTGCAGACACACATGCAGGCAAGGACGTCCACGCAATGTCAGGCGATTCATCGATCTTCCAGCAGGTGTTCAGCGAACCAGTCCCGCGCCGCCGTCGATGCCAGCGCGAAGCCGGACCCCGTGTACGCGGCGAAATGGCCGCCCGGCACAAAGACGACTTTCTTTGGCGCCGCGGCAGTTTGGAACGCAGATGCCGCCAGATTGCCGCCGGTCAGGCTGTCGTCTCGGCCGACGATCATCAGCAATGGCGTCGGCGTCACGAGTGGCAGGTACAGAGCGGGTTCGTAGCCGCGGAGCAGTTCCAGGCTCCGCAGCGTGACCTCGTTGTGCCATTCCGGGGCCAAGGTTCGGTGTGCCTCGGTGAACCATTCAAACGCGTCGGGCGTCGGGATGCCGGTGACGCGGGCGGGGTCGGTCCCGATCACCGGGATCATCGCCGCTGGTGCGCCGGTGGCGCGAGCGCGGCGCTCATCGGTGAACCTCTGGGGGTCGATCACTTGGTTGTTCTCGCGGGCGACGTTGCTGTAGGTGGCTCGACCGCTGACGAATGGCGCCTGACCGCACACGGCCTTTACCCGTTGGTCGATCGCTGCGACGACGAACGCGTGCGCCCCGGAGAAGCTTGAACCCCACACCGCGATCCGGTCGGCGTCCACT
>JAVRPF010000059.1:0-2819 GCA_032162385.1 Mycobacterium sp. | reverse complement strand
CGCCCGATGCGCTGTTCGAGCTTGTTAGGGTTAAACGGGATGTCGTAGTTGACCAGCCGATAGCAGTGGTTCTGCAGGTCGATGCCCTCGCTGGCGGCGTCGGTGGCCAGCAGGATCCGCACCGGGTGCTCGCCGGGCGCCTTCTGGAACGCCAGCCGCAGCTGCTCGCGCTCGTCGCTGGCCAACCCGCCGTTCAGCTCGGCCAACCGCGCCCCGCCCAGACCCTGCTGGCGCAGCAGGCCAGCCAGCCAGCGCTGGGTGTCGCGGTACTCGGTGAACACCACCACCCGCTCGTCGGTCCAGTGCCGGTCCGGCCGGCACACCGCGGTGAGGTAGGTGATCAGCTCGCGGGCCTTGGCGTCAGGCTGCGCTTCGTGGGCCAGCGCCCAGGTCTCCATCCGCTCCAGCAGCGCCGACTCGTCGTCGTCGGCGTCGGGCTGCATCGGACGGGTGCGGGCCAGCACGTCGTCCTCCGCCACGGCGAGCTGCTCGTCGTCGTAGTCGGCGAAGTCGTCGTAGATCTCTTCCATCCACTCGGGCACGGCCGCGTCCCGTGGCTCGGTGAGTCCGCGCTTGGTGCGCAGCGTCTCCCGGTAGACCCCGACGGTGTGCGCGAACGCGGCCGGGCTGGAGAACAGCCGCTTCTTCAGCAGCAGCGTCACCAGGTCGGTGGCCTTGCGACCGCGCGGCGAGACCAGCTTGCCGCGTCGAGCCTTCGCGAACCGGGTCAGCAGGGCATGGATCTCCCGCTCGCTCTGCGGGTACTCGACGGGGATCGCGCCGGAGCGCCGCGCCACGAACCTAGGCGTTCCGTCGGCATCGACGATGTCGCGCTTCAGACGGCGCACCACGGTGTCGCGGACCGCGGCCGGATCCGGTGTCACGCCGCGGGCGAACCGCTGGTCGTCGAGAATCTCCAGCAGCGCGGTGAACGAGGCCGGATAGCCGTTGTGCGGGGTGGCCGACAGGAACAGCCGGTGGGTGAAATGCGGCGCGAGCCTGCGGATCAGTTTGGTCTGCTGCGAGTCGACCGCGTACACCTGCTGCGGCGCCGCCGGTGCCACGTGATGCGCCTCGTCCAGGATCAGCAAGTCGAAGGTGCGCGGCAGCGACGACCCGCCGGCGGGCAGCACCTCGGCGAGCAACCGCTGCGCCTTGGGCATCCGCAGCCAGGGCAGGCTGACGATGCTCAGCGGGTAAACCTCGAACGGATTGGCCGCGCTGCCGTATTCGCGGCGGACCACAGCGCACCGCTCCGAGTCGATCACGGTGAAGTCGAGACCGAACTTCTCCGCCATCTCGTCACGCCATTTGATCGTCAGCCCGGCGGGGCAGACCACCATGATCCGGCGGATGCGGTGGCGCAGCAGCAATTCCTGCGCGACCAAGCCGGCCTCGATCGTCTTGCCCAGGCCGACGTCGTCGGCCAGCAGCAGATTGACCCGAGGGACATCCACCGCACGGGCCACCGGTTCGAGTTGGTAATCCTCGATAGCCACACCGGACCGGAACGGCGACTGCAACGTCTTCACATCCGCCGAGGTCACCGCCGTCCAACGCACCGCATCCAGAAACGCCGCCAACCGCTCCGGCGGGTCGAAGCCATCGGGCACCACGTCCGGCAGAGATCCCGCGGGCAGCACCCGCCGACCCGGCTCGACCTCCCAAACCACCTCCAACGTGTCACCGAGGCGGACCTCGCTCTGCAGGGCGACCACCGTTGCGCGCTCGGCCGGTTCGACGTCACTGACCACCCACTGCTGGCCGCGCACCGACACCAACGCCCCGATCGTCGGGCGCTCCGCGGTCGAGCTCGTCACCTTGTCCTCCTGGGATCGCTAAACAGCTTGGCAGTCGGGCCGAGCTCGACCGCCGGTGGGCAAGACTGATCTACTGGCTGGTCGCCGGTACGGAGGCGCTACCGGGTACTAGCGAACAGTCTCGGTTCCCGGCGCATGCAGGCCCTTGTTGCTAGACGACGCCTAGGACTTCGTCCGGAGCGACGGTGGCCATCAGATCCGTTTGCGCGAGCCGCGCGTGGAACACGACAGTGAACCACTCCAGCGCAGCCTGGACCGCTTCCCTGGCCGCGGGATCCCGCAAGAGTTCAAGGCGGAAGGAGGGCCTGAGGTTGAGCTTGGACTCGGGGATGACGATGCCCGCTGGCTGTAGCCGGTGGCGGAACTCGTCGCGCAATGCAATGTCATCGAAGACGGGTCGTCGGCGCATGTGCTGGAACACAACTTCGACGGTGCCGGACTTCGGGTAGATGGCGAATGGCCACGTGGGGTCGAGATCGTGCCGGCCGGCGTCGAGGATGAGAAAGCATGAGGTCTCGCTGGCTCGGCCGAAGGAGAGTTGTCCACCGAGGGTCTGCCAGTGGCGGAGGATCGCGACTACGGCGTCGACGGAGTCAGCGTGGGCGTCACCGAGTTGGGTGAGGAACCGCTGGCCGGCGGCGGAGTCGATGGTGACTTCCCCTTTGTCAGGGGCTGGTGTGTCACCGGTTTCCATCCCGAGTAGCCCGGCAAGTTCTGCGGCTGTGATGCGTTGTGCCGGCTCCGCGTGGCCATCTGCGAAAATGACTCCCTCGGACTTCAGGAGTTGTTGGGGATCGTCGGTTCGGTCGCTTCCTTCCCATCGGAATCCGGGGGAGATCGTGCCGTCGGCCATGAGAACGCGCCAGGCGTTGGGGACTGGGTTGGTCGCAAGGTGCACACCGACCGGCACGGGGTGGCTTCCGATGAGTTCGGCGAGGTGACCGTAGGTCGTCCAGGTTCCCGGGGGCAGCGCGGCGCACGCTCGGCGGAGCAGTGTCC
>JAVRPF010000058.1:0-10170 GCA_032162385.1 Mycobacterium sp. | reverse complement strand
GCGGCAGCGACTCGTCGGTTGAGAGTTGGTAGGCCGATGCCGGAATGGGCGGAGGTGCCACCGGCTGGCCCGGAATTAGTTGCGAGGCCGTGGACTTCACACTGCGGGTGGAGTCCCCGTACTGGCCGTCCATCGCTACTCCGATTTGGTGCTGCGCCCCAGCAGCAGCACCACGGCTTCGTCGACTGACAACCCCTTGTGGCAGACCCGGTTCACCGCGTCGGTCAGGGGCATCTCGACGTCGTAGCTCGACGCAAGTGCCAGCACGGACTGGCACGACGTGACCCCTTCGGCGACGTGGCCGCCCGCTGCCGCCAGAGCGGTCTCCACGGTCCCACCCCTGCCCAGCCGCTCACCGAACGCACGGTTGCGTGAACGCGGCGACGTGCACGTCGCAACCAGGTCACCAACGCCGGCCAGTCCCGCGAGCGTGGCGCCCTTGGCGCCCAACGCGATTCCCAGCCGCATGATCTCGGCGAGACCGCGGGTGATGATCGCCGCAGCGGTGTTCTCCCCCAGGCCAACGCCCGCGGCCATGCCGCAGGCCAGGGCGATCACGTTCTTGCACGCGCCGCCGATCTCGGCCCCCACCACGTCGGAGTTGGTGTAGGGGCGGAAGTATCCGGTGGAGAACGCGCGCTGAAGCGTGACGGCCCGGCCGGAGTCGGCGCAGGCGACGACCGTGGCCGCCGGTTGCTCGTCGACGATCTCGCTGGCGAGGTTCGGGCCGGTCACCACCGCGACCCGGTCCGAGCCTGCGCCGGTCACCTGCATGATCACCTGGCTCATCCGCATGAGCGTGTTCAGTTCGATGCCCTTGGCCACGCTCACCAGCGTGGTGTCGCCGCCCACGTGGTCGCGCCATTGCTCGAGGTTGGTCCGCAGGGTCTGCGACGGCACGGCGAACAGCACCGTGCACGCGCCTGCCAACGCCACCGCTGGGTCGCCGGTGGCTCTGATGGTCTTCGGGAGTTCGACGTCGCCGAGGTAGGCGGTGTTGCGGCGGGTGTCGTTGATCTCGTCGGCCAACTCGCCGCGGCGCGCCCACAGCGTCACCTCGCTGCCCGCGTCCGCGAGCACCTTCGCCAACGCCGTGCCCCACGCGCCAGCACCCATCACCGCTGCTTCCACCACGGCTTCAATGTAGCTCGGACTTAGCTGGCCCGTCGGCTGGCAGGATGGTAGTCATGAGCGGCTACCCCGCCGGCGACCGCGAGGACGTCGGGGTGATCATCGCGGTCAAGCGGCTGGGCGCGGCCAAGACCCGGCTGGCGCCTGTTCTCTCGGCGGAGGACAGGGAGAACATCGTGCTCGCCATGCTGGTGGACACCATCGACGCCGCGTCGGCGGTACCCGCGGTGCGCGCGATCACCGTCGTCACACCGGACGAGGTGGCCGCCGACACCGCACGGCGGCTCGGCGCACGAGTCGTGGCCGACCCCACGCCGGAGCACCACCCCGACCCGCTGAACAACGCGATCCTCACCGCCGCGGCGGCAGTCGGCGCGACCACGTCGAACATCGTTGTGTTGCAAGGCGATCTACCGGCACTGCAACCGGACGAACTGGCGGAGGCGATCAATGCCGCACGGCGCCACCAACGCAGCTTCGTCGGGGACCGGCACGGCACCGGCACGGCGGCATTGTTCGCCTTCGGTGTCGCGCCCGATCCGCTGTTCGGCCCCGATTCCGCACGGCGCCATGCAGATTCGGGAGCTGCCATGCTGACCGAGACATGGCCGGGTCTGCGTTGCGACATCGACACCCCCGAGGACCTGACCGCCGCGATGCGGCTCGGCGTCGGTCCGGCCACCACTCGCGCGGTCGGCACGATCGGGCTGACGGGAGTCGACCGATGACCTCCGGACGAACCACGCCTAGCCTCGGGCGTCGCCGATAGGGAATGATCGTCGGTGTGACCGAAGCCGAGACCCGACCGGCCGACGCCGAGTGGGCGTCGGAAAGCGCGGCCCCCGAGGCCCCACCTGCGGCGACTGCCGACGCGATCGATGACGCGCTGCCCGAGGACCGCTATCTCAATCGGGAACTCAGCTGGCTGGACTTCAACGCGCGCGTGCTGGCGCTGGCCGCCGACCCGTCGCTTCCCCTGCTCGAGCGCGCCAAGTTCCTGGCGATCTTCGCCTCCAACCTCGACGAGTTCTACATGGTGCGGGTGGCCGGCCTCAAGCGCCGCGACGAGATGGGCCTGTCGGTCCGGTCGGCCGACGGTCTGTCGCCCCGCGAGCAACTGCGCCGCATCGGCGAGCGCACCCAGCAGATCGCCACCCGGCACGCCAAGGTGTTCGGCGAGCTCGTCCGCCCCGAGCTGGCCGACCAGGGCATCGTGATCGTCACCTGGAGCGAACTCGACGAGGCCGAGCGGGAGCGCCTGTCCACCTACTTTCACGAGCAGGTGTTCCCGGTCCTGACGCCGCTCGCGGTCGACCCGGCCCACCCGTTCCCGTTCGTCAGCGGGTTGAGCCTGAACCTGGCGGTCACCGTCAAACAGCCCGAGGACGGCACCCAGCACTTCGCCCGAATCAAGGTGCCCGACAACGTCGACCGGTTCGTCGAACTCCGCGTGCGGGACGGCTTCGAGGGCGAAGTGCAGTTCCTGCCGATGGAGGAGCTGATCGCGGCCTTTCTGACGGTGCTGTTCCCCGGCCTGGAGGTCGTCGAGCACCACGCCTTCCGCATCACCCGCAACGCCGACTTCGAGGTCGAGGAGGACCGCGACGAGGATCTGCTGCAGGCGCTGGAACGCGAACTGGCGCGGCGGCGGTTCGGCTCCCCGGTCCGACTCGAGATCGCCGACGACATGACCGAGAACATGCTCGAATTGTTGTTGCGCGAACTCGACGTCCATCCCGGTGACGTCATCGAGGTGTCGGGACTACTCGACCTGTCGTCGCTGTGGCAGATCTACGGCGTCGACCGACCCGACCTCAAGGATCCGCCGTTCGTTCCCGCCACCCCGCCTGCCTTCGGCGAACGGGAGACGCCCAAGAGCATCTTTTCGACGCTCCGAGATGGTGATGTACTGGTGCACCATCCCTATGACTCCTTCTCTCCGACGGTGCAGCGCTGCATCGAACAGGCCGCGGCGGATCCGAACGTGCTGGCGATCAAGCAGACGCTGTACCGGACGTCTGGCGACTCGCCGATCGTCAACGCGCTGATCGACGCCGCGGAGGCGGGCAAGCAGGTCGTCGCGCTGGTCGAGATCAAGGCACGCTTCGACGAGCAGGCCAACATCAAGTGGGCACGCGCGCTGGTGCAGGCGGGCGTGCACGTGGTGTACGGGCTGATCGGTCTCAAGACACACTGCAAGACGTGCCTGGTGGTGCGCCGCGAAGGCTCGACGATCCGGCGCTACTGCCACATCGGCACGGGCAACTACAACCCCAAGACCGCCCGACTGTACGAAGACGTCGGCCTGCTGACGGCATCGCCCGACATCGGCGCCGATCTCACCGACCTGTTCAACTCGTTGACTGGTTACTCCCGCAAGGTGTCCTACCGCAATCTGCTGGTGGCTCCGTACGGCGTCCGCAGGGGCATCGTCGAGCGCATCGAGCGCGAGATCGCCGCCAAACGGGACGGGGCCGATGCCGGAATCCGGCTCAAGGCCAACGCGCTGGTGGACGAGCAGGTCATCGACGCCCTCTACCGGGCGTCGCAGGCGGGCGTGCGGGTCGAGGTCGTGGTTCGGGGCATCTGCGCGCTCCGCCCTGGGGCGCCCGGGTACTCCGAGAACGTGGTCGTGAGGTCGATTCTCGGCCGTTTCCTGGAGCACTCGCGAATTATTCACTTCCGCGCCATCGACGAGTTCTGGATCGGAAGCGCCGACATGATGCACCGTAATCTCGACCGCCGCGTCGAGGTGATGGCACAGGTCAAGGATCCGCGGCTGACCGCCGCACTGAACGACGTGTTCGAGTCGGCCATGGATCCCGCCACCAGGTGCTGGGAACTCGCCGCCGACGGTCACTGGACGGCGTCGCCGCACGAGGGCCAGACCGTATGCGACCATCAGGTGTCGCTGATGGAACGGCACAAGCACCACTGAAGACGACACTGGCCGGGCTCGACGGGGCACCCGGGCCCCGAATGACCTGCAGGAGTTGAGGTGCCCAAGAAGTCCGCTCTTCCCGCCACCACGGCCATCCTGGCCGCGGGCGCGGTGCTGTGGCGATACGCCGGGGAGTCCGACGCAACGGAAGTCGCCTTGGTGCACCGACCGCGCTACGACGACTGGTCACTGCCCAAGGGCAAGGTCGACCCCGGCGAAACCGAACCGGTCGCCGCGGTGCGCGAGGTCGAAGAGGAGACCGGCTACGCGGCCGAGCTGGGACGGCGACTCGCGTCGGTCAGCTATCCCGTCGAGCAGGGCACCAAGAAGGTCCGGTACTGGGCGGCGCGCGCGTTGGGCGGCGAGTTCACCCCAGGCGACGAGGTCGACCAGCTGATCTGGTTGCCCGTCGCGGACGCGATGAAGTGCCTGCAGTACCCGCACGACCGAAAGGTGCTGCGCCGCTTCGCCAAGCAGCCCGCCGACACGAAGACGGTGCTGATCGTCCGGCACGGCGTCGCAGGCACCAGGTCGAGGTACAAGGGCGACGACCGCAAGCGCCCGCTCGACAAACGCGGGCGCGCGCAGGCCGAGTCACTCGTGGGCCTGCTGCTCGCGTTCGGCGCCACCGAGATCTACGCCGCCCCCCTCACCCGGTGCCACCAGACGCTCGAACCACTGGCCGAGGAACTCGGGGTGACGATCCACGACGAACCGGCGCTGACCGAGGAGGCATACGCCGACGGGCACCAGGCCGGCCGCCGACGCCTCATCGAGATCGCGAAGAGCGATGGCACGCCGGTGATCTGTACCCAGGGCAAGGTGATTCCGGACCTCATCGCCTGGTGGTGCAACCGGGACGGCGTGCGGCCGGACAAGTCGCGCAACCGCAAGGGCAGCACGTGGGTGATGTCGCTGGTGGGCGACAAGCTGGTGGCCGCCGATCACATCGACAGTCCACTGTCCGTGCGCCCCTAGCCTTCACACTTCACAAGGACACGCCGTGGACCCGAGGTCCACGGCGTGTCTTGTACCGGAACTGATTCCGGTAGTGCTGCCTACTTGCGGCCCTTCTTGGCCGGCGCCCTCTTGGCCGGAGCCTTGGTCGCGGCCTTCTTGGCCGGAGCCTTGGTCGCGGCCTTCTTGACCGGAGCCTTCTTCGCCGGGGCCTTCTTGACTGCGGCCTTCTTGACCGGAGCCTTCTTGGCGGGGGCCTTCTTGACTGCGGCCTTCTTGACTGCGGCCTTCTTGACCGGAGCCTTCTTGGCGGGGGCCTTCTTGACTGCGGCCTTCTTGGCCGGAGCGGCCGTCTTGACCGCAGCCTTCTTGGCCGGAGCCTTGGTCGCGGCCTTCTTGACCGCCTTCTTCACGGCCGTCTTCCGGGCCGGTGTCGCCGTTGCGCCACGCTTCACTGCTGGTCCTTCCGCCGGGAGACGCTGTGCGCCAGACACAACCGCCTTGAATTGAGCACCCGGCCGGAATGCCGGTACTGAGGTGGGCTTCACCTTGACCGTTTCGCCAGTGCGCGGGTTGCGCGCGACACGGGCGGCACGGCGGCGTTGTTCGAAAACGCCGAAGCCTGTGATGGTGACGCTGTCGCCCTTGTGGACGGCACGCACGATGGTGTCTACGACGTTCTCAACGGCGGCTGTTGCCTGCCGACGATCGGTGCCCAACTTGTCCGTGAGGACGTCGATGAGCTCTGCCTTGTTCATGCAAAACCTCCGAAGCCAGTGGTCCACCTTGGACCGACTAGAGGACACGGTAAACCTTCACACCGCTGATTTCCAAGAGCCACGCCGAATTTCAGGAGTAGCTAGCGACTAATTGGGCAATCCGGTTGCCCCACACCGGCGGTGGTACGCCGGTCCTAAAACGGGGTTGCTGGACGCCATTTCGGCCCCGCCGGGCCCGGTGGTCAGGCCGGAAGCGTGCGCGGCTTCCAGCTCGGCCGCTGCTGCTCGAAGGCCGTGATCTGATCCTGTTTCCGCAGCGTAAGGCCTATATCGTCGAGCCCCTCGAGCAGCCGCCAGGCGGTGTAGTCGTCAATCTTGAACGGCAGCAGGACCGTTCCTGCGGCGACCGTCCGATCTTGAAGATTCACAGTGATTTCCAGCCCCGGCTGCTGCTCGATGAGCTTCCACAGCAGTTCCACATCGTCTTGTGCGACTTCGGCGGCAAGAAGACCCGCCTTCCCCGAATTCCCGCGGAAGATGTCGGCGAACCGCGACGAGATCACGACCCGGAACCCGTAGTCCATGAGCGCCCACACCGCGTGCTCGCGGGACGAGCCGGTGCCGAAATCCGGCCCGGCCACCAAGACCGAACCCTTGTCGAAGGGCGGGAGGTTCAACACGAAGGACGGGTCGTTGCGCCAAGCGGCGAACAGCCCGTCCTCGAAACCCGTTCGGGTGACCCGCTTCAGATACACCGCCGGAATGATCTGGTCGGTGTCGACATTCGACCGGCGCAGCGGGACGCCGATCCCGGCGTGAGTGTGGAATGCATCCATGACGATCCCCTAACGATTCTCGGGCAGGTCGGCGGGTGAGGACAGGGTGCCGCGCACCGCGGTGGCCGCGGCCACCGCTGGTGACACCAGGTGGGTACGCCCGCCCTTGCCCTGTCGCCCTTCGAAGTTTCGGTTCGACGTCGCCGCGCACCGCTCCCCCGGCGCCAGCTGATCGGGGTTCATGCCGAGGCACATCGAGCAGCCGGCCTGACGCCACTCGGCGCCGGCCGCGATGAAGATCTCGCCCAGCCCTTCGGATTCGGCCTGTGCCCGTACCCGCATCGATCCAGGCACCACCAGCATCCGCACCCCGTCGGCGATCGTCCTTCCGCGCAGAATGTCGGCGACGACCCTGAGATCCTCGATGCGTCCGTTGGTGCACGAGCCGACGAAGACGGTGTCGATGGCGATGTCGCGCATCGCGGTGCCCGGCGATAAGTCCATGTAGACCAACGCCTTCTCCGCCGACTGGCGCTCCCCCTCGTCGGACATCAACTCGGGGTCGGGCACCGCATCGGCCAGCGGGACACCCTGCCCGGGGTTGGTCCCCCAGGTGACGAACGGGCTGAGGGCCGCCGCGTCGAGGTACACCTCGGTGTCGAATTCGGCTCCCTCGTCAGTGCGCAACCGAGTCCACGCCTGCACTGCCGTATCCCAGTCAGCACCCGTCGGCGCGTGCGGACGGCCCCTCAGGTATTCGAACGTCGTCTCGTCCGGGGCGACCATACCGGCGCGTGCGCCCGCCTCGATGCTCATGTTGCACACCGTCATGCGACCTTCCATGGACAGCGCTTCGATGGCGCTGCCGCGGTATTCGATGACGTAACCCTGTCCGCCGCCGGTGCCGATCTTCGCGATCACCGCGAGGATGACGTCCTTGGCGCTGACGCCGGCGGGCAGCACGCCGTCGACGTTGACGGCCATGGTCTTGAACGGCCGCAGCGGCAGCGTCTGCGTGGCGAGCACGTGCTCGACCTCCGAGGTACCGATGCCCATCGCCAGGGCACCGAAGGCGCCATGGGTGGAGGTGTGGCTGTCGCCGCACACCACGGTGGTGCCGGGCTGGGTCAGTCCCAGCTGCGGTCCGATGATGTGGACGATGCCCTGCTCGACGTCGCCCATCGGGTGCAGCCGGATGCCGAACTCTTCGCAGTTGCGTCGCAACGTCTCGACCTGAATGCGCGAGACCGGGTCCGCGATCGGCTTGTCGATGTCGATCGTCGGCACGTTGTGGTCCTCGGTGGCGATGGTGAGATCCGGTCGCCGCACCGGTCGGCCGGCGAGCCGCAGCCCGTCGAAGGCCTGCGGACTGGTCACCTCGTGGACGAGGTGCAGATCGATGTAGATCAGGTCCGGCTCCCGCGAGGTTCCCTCGCCGGGTCCGGCGACCACGACGTGGTCGGCCCACACCTTCTCTGCCATGGTGCGTGGTTTGTTGGTCATGACGTCTTCAATCCTTCGGGCGCTCCGCAGGTGCCGGGCTGGCAATCTCACTATGCGGGAAGTTAGTATCTCCCTGTGAGACAGGATAGCGGTATCGGCGTGCTCGACAAAGCGGTGGGCTTGTTGCACTCGGTGGCCGAGTCGCCGTGCGGGCTGGCCGAGCTGTGCGAGCGAACGGGCCTGCCGCGCGCGACGGCCCATCGTCTGGCCGCCGGACTGGAAACCCACCGGCTGCTGGCCCGCGACGCGGAGGGCCGGTGGCGCCTGGGTCCCGGACTGACCGAGCTGGCGGGCCACGTGAACGACCCGCTGCTGGCCGCTGGGACGGTCGTGCTGCCGCGGTTGCGCGAAATCACCGGCGAGAGCGTGCAGCTCTACCGTCGCGAGGGCACGTCGCGGGTGTGCGTCGCCGCGCTGGAGCCCCCCGCCGGACTTCGGGACACCGTGCCGGTCGGCACCCGCCTGCCGATGACCGCCGGTTCGGGCGCCAAGGTACTACTGGCATTCAGCGACACCGGCACCCAGCAGGCGGTCCTGCCGTCGGCGAAGTTCACCGACCGAACGCTGGCCGAGGTGCGCAAGCGGGGCTGGGCGCAGAGTGCCGCCGAACGCGAACCCGGCGTGGCGAGTGTGTCCGCGCCGGTGCGGGACGGCCGTGGGGTCGTGATCGCGGCGGTGTCGGTGTCGGGCCCGATCGACCGCATGGGCCGGCGGCCGGGTGCACGCTGGGCGGCAGACCTGCTGGCGGCGGCCGAGGCGCTGACGCGACGACTCTGACGATCGGCTCTGCGGTCACGGCGCGAGCCACTCGGGCGCTCTTTGCATCTGCTGACGCAGGACCGGATGTGGTAGCCCCGATGGGATTCGAACCCACGCTACCGCCGTGAGAGGGCGGCGTCCTAGGCCGCTAGACGACGGGGCCAGAACCAATCCGGTGAGCCAGCATAGCTCAGGAGAGAATGCCGACCTAATTCACATCGTTGGCTGGGGTACCAGGACTCGAACCTAGAATGGCGGTACCAGAAACCGCTGTGTTGCCAATTACACCATACCCCACGGGCTGCCTATAACCGCAGGTCACAGGCATTTTCCGGACCGGTCGTGCGATGGGGCGGACCATCGCCTCCCGTTCACGGGCCGACGTGCAGACTACCAAAGATTTCGGCGCCGATTTTCATGCCTCCGCGGCGTGGTCGCGTCCGGCACGCAGCCGGCTCAGGCTGCGGTCGCGGCCGAGCAACTCGAGCGACTCGAACAGCGGCGGGCTGATCGAGGAGCCGGTGGCCGCCACCCGGATCGGCCCGAACGCCTTGCGGGGCTTGAGCTCGAGCGTGTCCAGCAGCGCGGCCTTCAGCGCGCCCTCGATCGCGGCCGTCGACCACTCCCCGACCCCGTCGAGTGCCGCCAGCGCCGCATCGAGCACCGGGACGGCCTCGGCGCGCAACTCCTTGGCCGCGGACTTCTCGTCGAGCATGAACGCGGCGTCGTCGAGGAACTTCAACAGATCCCACGCATCGCCGAGCACGACGATGCGGGTCTGCACCAGCCTGGCGGCCTCGGCGAACCCGGCGTCGTCGAGCCCGGTGTCGTACCCGTGTGCGCCGAAGTAACCACGCAGCCGTGCCGCGAAGTCGTCTTCGGCCAGCAGCCGAATGTGCTCGGCGTTGATCGCGTCGGCCTTCTTCTGATCGAAGCGAGCGGGGTTGGAGTTGACGTCCTTGACGTCGAACGCGGCCACCATCTCGTCGAGGCTGAACACGTCGTGGTCATCGGCGATCCCCCAGCCCAACAGCGCCAGGTAGTTCAGCAGGCCCTCCGGAATGAACCCGCGGTCGCGGTGCAGAAAGAGATTCGATTGCGGGTCGCGCTTGGACAGCTTCTTGTTGCCCTCGCCGAGAACACTTGGCAGATGAGCGAATTCGGGGACCCGCTCGGCGACACCGATCCGCATCAGCGCCTGGTACAGCGCGATCTGCCTCGGCGTCGAGGGCAGGATGTCCTCGCCGCGCAGCACGTGGGTGATCTTCATCAACGCGTCGTCGACCGGGTTGACCAACGTGTAGAGCGGCGCACCGTTGGCCCGCACGATGGCGAAGTCGGGGACGTGCTCCGGCTGGAACGTGACCTCACCGCGTACGAGGTC
>JAVRPF010000057.1:0-4642 GCA_032162385.1 Mycobacterium sp. | reverse complement strand
TCGGAGGTCGACCTGACCAAGGAATCCATCCCGTACGAAGTCGGGGTGTCGCGCTACCGGGAGCTGGCGCGCGGCCAGATCGCCGGCGACTCCTACGGCATGCTCAAACTGCTTGTCTCGACCGAGGATCTGCGCCTTCTCGGCGTGCACATCTTCGGCACCAACGCCACCGAGATGGTGCACATCGGGCAAGCGGTCATGGGTTGCGGCGGCACCGTCGAGTATCTGGTCGACGCGGTGTTCAACTACCCGACGTTCTCGGAGGCCTACAAGGTGGCTGCGCTGGACGTGATGAACAAGCTTCGCGCACTGAGCCAGTTCAAGACGTAGCAGCCTCAGCAGTCATTGTCGAAGACGTTGGGCGCGTCGTCGGCCGGTCCACCCGCTTCGGCGCGGGACAGCAGCTGTCCGACCGCGACGTCGAACGGCGGCGAGTAGGACACGTTCTCCTCGCAGCCGCCGCCCTCCAGGCCGCCGATCAGGCCAGCGATCACCGAGCCTGCCACCCACGGCGAGCCGCTGGTGCCGTCGACCAGGCCCGCACAGGGCAGGGACGGAAATCCGCGGTCGGCCGACGTGCGGGTGGTGCAGCCGATCGGATCTCCACCCGTCCCCAACGGGTAGCCGGTGACGGTGACGGCGGTGCCCGCCTTCGGCGCCGGCCCCACGGCGAACCCGCCGCCTGCTTGCGTCTCGACCGAACCGCCTCCGTCGCGGCTCACCCGGGCGACGGCGAAGTCGGCCACCGGGTCCTGGTCGCTGACCCAGCGCGGGTCGAGGTAGACGGCGTCGACGTGGAAGAAGTCCGAGCCGGCCGCCTCTCCGGCGAACTTTGGCACGAAGAACGCGTCGATGCCCGCCGCCATGCAGTGCGCAGCGGTGAGGATCAGGTCGCCCGCCGCCGAGTCCAGCACCGCCCCCGAGCAGGTGTGCAGGGATTGTCCGCCGAGGAACACCGCCCCCACTCTGGGCTCCGCGGGTACCGGCTTCGCGGCCGCGACCGATGACGCCGGCGTCGTCGTATTCGGAGTCGGCGCGGTGGGCGCGGTGGGCGCCGGATCCGCGCAGGACACCGGCAGGGCCAACAACCCAGCCAGCAGAACGATCCGCGCGCAACGCATGATCACCGATCTTGCCCGACCGCGCCGGCGGCGGCCGAAAACGATCCCAGGTCGCTGCGCACCTGCCCGCCGTCGGGCGACGGAATGCGCCGGCCTAGGCACCGCGTTCGAACTATTTGTGTGGGGCCGAGATGGCAATCACGGCAACGTGCGCGACACTAGGTGTCACCGAGGAGGCAAAGCAGTATGGCCGATCACCCAGAAGGCCCTGAGCAGCACTACCACCCGGAACAGACCGGGATGTATGAGTTGGAGTTTCCCGCGCCCCAGCTGTCGTCAGCGGACGGTCGGGGGCCGGTGCTGATCCACGCCCTCGAGGGGTTCTCGGACGCAGGCCACGCCATCAGGCTGGCCGCGACCCACCTGAAGAACACGCTGGACACCGAGTTGGTGGCGTCATTTGCCATCGACGAGTTGCTGGACTACCGGTCACGGCGGCCGCTGATGACGTTCAAGACCGACCACTTCACCCACTACGACGAGCCCGAGCTGAGCCTCTACGCGCTGCACGACTCGGTCGGCACGCCGTTCCTGCTGCTCGCCGGACTGGAACCGGACCTGAGGTGGGAACGGTTCATCACCGCGGTGCGTCTGCTGGCCGAACGACTTGGGGTACGTCAGGTGATCGGGCTGGGCACTATTCCGATGGCGGTGCCGCACACCCGCCCGGTGACCATGACGGCCCATTCCAACGACAAGCAGCTCATCGCTGAACACCAGCCATGGCTTGGCGAGGTTCAGGTGCCTGCCAGCGTGTCGAACCTGCTCGAGTATCGGATGGCCCAGCATGGCCACGAGGCGGTGGGCTACACCGTCCACGTCCCGCACTATCTGGCCCAGACGGACTACCCTGCGGCCGCGGAAGCTTTGCTCGCCGAGGTCGGCAGGACCGGCTCGTTGCAGATCCCGCTGGCGGCGCTGGGCGAGGCGGGAGCCGAAGTGCTCACCAAGATCAATGAGCAGGTGGAGTCGAGTGCCGAGGTCGCTCAGGTGGTGACCGCGCTCGAGCGACAGTACGATGCGTTCGTTAGCGCTCAAGAGAATAGGTCTTTGCTGGCGCGAGACGAAGATCTCCCAAGCGGTGACGAACTCGGCGCCGAGTTCGAGCGATTTCTTGCGCAACGCGATGAGTCCAAGGGCGACGACGGCAACGCATCGCCCTGACCGGGCCCGACGGTGAAGTTGGCGAGGAGTTGGGGATCATGACGAAGCGAAAGCCCAATCTGCGCAGCGTGCGTGAACTGACTCCGACCTTGGAGTACCGCACCATCCATGGATACCGGCGCGCCTTCCGCGTCGCCGGCTCGGGCCCGGTGATCCTTCTGATCCACGGCATCGGTGACAACTCGACGACGTGGAGCACGGTGCAGTCGAAGCTGGCGCAGCGGTTCACCGTCATCGCGCCCGACCTGCTGGGCCACGGTCGGTCGGACAAGCCGCGCGCGGACTATTCGGTTGCGGCCTACGCCAACGGAATGCGCGACCTGTTGAGCGTGCTCGACGTCGAACGGGTCACCGTGGTCGGCCACTCGCTGGGGGGTGGGGTGGCCATGCAGTTCGCCTACCAGTTCCCGCAACTGGTAGACCGACTGATCCTCGTCGGCGCGGGCGGGGTGACCAAGGACGTCAACATCGCGCTGCGCATCGCGTCGCTGCCGATGGGCACTGAGGCACTGGCCCTGCTGCGCCTGCCGATGGTGTTGCCCGCCCTGCAGGTGGTCGGGCGGGTTGGCGGCGCCGTGTTCGGCTCGACCGGCCTGGGCCGCGATCTCCCCGACGTGCTGCGCATCCTCGCCGACCTCCCCGAGCCGACCGCCTCGTCGGCGTTCGCCCGCACGCTGCGTGCCGTGGTGGATTGGCGCGGCCAGGTAGTGACCATGCTGGATCGATGTTATCTGACGGAATCCGTTCCGGTGCAACTGATTTGGGGATCACGCGATTCGGTGATCCCGGTGAGTCACGCCAGGATGGCGCACTCCGCCATGCCCGGATCGGTGCTCGAGGTCTTCGACGGTTCGGGCCACTTCCCGTTCCACGACGATCCAGACCGCTTCGTCGAGAGCGTCGAGAAGTTCATCGACTCGACCACACCGGCCGTGTACGACCAGGACGTGTTGCGCAGCCTGCTACGGACCGGCATCAGCGAAAGCACCATCACCGGAACGATCGACACCCGAGTGGCCGTGCTCGACGCCATGGGCGCCGACGAGCGCAGCGCCACCTGACCGGCTGCGAACCGCGCGACCCAACTCAAGAAGTAGCATCGGGCTCATGGCCATCGACGTGACCGTGCTGCGGGTGTTCACCGATTCGGACGGCAATTTCGGCAACCCCCTCGGCGTCGTAGACGCCAGCCAGGTGAATCCCGCCGACAGGCAACGGGTCACCACCGAATTGGGTTACAGCGAAACCATTTTCGTCGGACTACCGGAGTCCGGCACCAGCACCGCCGTCGCGCACATCTTCACCCCCGCCGCCGAGCTGCCGTTCGCCGGGCATCCCACCGTCGGGGCGTCGTGGTGGCTGAAGCAGCGCGGGACGCCGGTCAACACATTGCAGGTGCCCGGAGGCGAGGTGCAGGAGGAGTATCAATCGCAGCCGGACGGCGAGTTCACGGTGATCCGCGCCCGCTCGGAGTGGGCGCCGGACTTCTCGATCTACGATCTGAACTCGATCGACGAGGTCCTCGACGCCGACCCCGGCGACTACTCCGACGACGTCGAGCACTATGTGTGGGCGTGGATCGACAAGGGCGATGGCAGCATTCGGTCGCGCATGTTCGCCAGCCATCTCGGCATCCCCGAGGACGAGGCCACCGGCGCCGCGGCGGTGCGCATCACCGACTACCTCAGCCGCGACCTGACGATCACGCAGGGCAAGGGCTCGCAGATCCGCACCTTCTGGAACCCGGAGGGTTGGGTGAAGGTGGCAGGTCGCGTGGTGGACGACGGGGTCAGACAGATCGACTGACCGCGCGCGTCAGCTCGACGCCTCCGCGCGATGGGCCCGCAACGCCTCGATCTCGCGCTCGAAGTCATCAGCCGAGGAGAACGAGCGGTACACCGACGCGAACCGTAGATAGGCCACTTCGTCGAGGTCGCGCAATGGCCCTAGGATGGCCAGACCAACCTCGTTGCTGGGCACCTCGGGCGAGCCGGCGGCGCGGACCGCGTCCTCGACCTGCTGCGCCAGCAGGTTCAGCGCATCGTCGTCGACCTGGCGGCCCTGACACGCGCGACGCACGCCCTTGATCACCTTCTCGCGACTGAACGGCTCGGTGACGCCGCTGCGTTTCACAACGGCGAGCACGGCGGTCTCCACGGTGGTGAATCGGCGGCCGCACTCCGGGCACGACCTGCGTCGCCGGATCGCCTGGCCCTCATCGGTCTCGCGCGAGTCCACCACGCGCGAGTCGGGGTGACGACAGAACGGACAGTGCATCACCGCTCCTTCGCCGCCGTCGTGGGGCCCGAGCACTTCGGACGAATACGAGCGTACCGTTGCACGGCAGCGAATTTGAC
>JAVRPF010000056.1:0-2795 GCA_032162385.1 Mycobacterium sp. | reverse complement strand
GGCGATGATCCGTTCGGGCTCCACCACCAGCACGGCGTCGAACTCCAGGCCCTTCGTCTGCGACGCCGCCACCGCGCCAGGCACCCCCGGTGGCCCGATCACGACGCTGGTACCGGCACGTGCGGCTTCGTCTCGGACGAATTCCTCGATGGCGGCGGGCATTTCGTCCTCGGTGACCCGCCGCGACCATGGCTGCACTCCGCACGCGCGGACCGACTCCGGTGGTGCGACCCCTGGTGCGAACTCGGCGAGCAGCGCGGCGGCGACGGTCATGATCTCCGCCGGGGTGCGGTAGTTCACCGACAGCGACCGGTAGACCCAGCGGCCGGGAACGTACGGCTCTAGCATCGCGTCCCACGACGTCGCTCCGGCCACCGAACGGCGTTGGGCGAGATCGCCGACCACGGTGAACGACCGGTTCGGGCAACGCCGCATCAGCGCCCGCCAGTCGATTTCGGACAGTTCCTGGGCCTCGTCGACCACGACGTGCCGGTAGGTCCAGTCGCGGTCCGCGGCAGCGCGTTCGGCGACTTCCCTGGTGTCGCGCCGTTCGAATCGTTCAGCGAGATCCTCCGCATACAGCATGTCCTTGGCGAGCAGGTGGTCCTCGTCGTCCATCAGGTCCTCGCGGCTGGTCATGATGTCCAGCACCCCGGCGGCGTACTCGGCCTCGCGCTGGCGTTCCCGCTCAACTCTTTGGTCAACGGTCTGCTCGAAACGCTTGTCGCGGCCAAGCAGGTCGATCAGTTCGTCGAGCAGCGGCACGTCCGACACCGTCCAGGCGTCCCCATCGGCGCGCAACAATGCCGGATCGGCGCCCGCCGCGCGCAGCCGTTCGGGGGACGTGTACAGCTGTGCCAGCAGTGTTTCCGGCGTCAGGATCGGCCAGAGGTCGTCGAGTGCGGCGGTGAACGTGTCGTGGTCAGCGAGCTCGGTGAGCAGGTCCGCCCGCAGCTGTTCCAATGCTTCGCGGTCCGCCCGGGTCAGCCAGCCCCGGCCGATCCGGGCTATCGCCCGTTCGGTGAGCGCCCACGTGACGATCTCGCGGAACACCGCGCGGGCCTCGTTGTGCGGCAGCCCGCTCGCCCGCGCCTCCTGGATGGCCCACTCCGCCGTCTCGGCGTCGATCCGCACCGTGACGTCCGCCAGTTCGATCGGCAGCGGATGCTCGGGCAGTCGTTGGTGATCGGCGACCGCCGCCGCGAGCACGCCAAGGATCTGCAGGGACCCCTTGAGCCGCGCGGCGTCCGGAGTGTCCTCGGCGGTGACCCGCAAACCTGGCAAGAGGTCGCCGGTGGTCATGAACACGACGTTGGACTCGCCCAGCGACGGCAGAACGCGGCCGATGTGGTTCAGGAACGCCGGGTTGGGCCCGACGACGAGCACACCATGGCTTTCGATCCGCTCCCGCTGGGTGTAGAGCAGGTACGCGACGCGGTGCAGTGCCACCACGGTCTTCCCCGTGCCAGGGCCACCCTCGATCACCAGCACCCCTGAGTGATCGAGCCGGATGATCTCGTCCTGTTCGGCCTGGATCGTCGCTACGATGTCGCGCATTCCGTCACCGCGCGGCGCGTTGACGGCCGCGAGCAGGGCTGCGTCTCCCCGAACGGCGCCGTCGCCCCGCGCATCCGTGTCGGGGCGGCCGAGGACCTCGTCGGTGAAATCGACCACTTGCCGCCCGCGGGTGTGGAACTGGCGGCGCCGGCGCATGTTCTCCGGGTGCGTGGCGGTGGCGGCGTAGAACGCACGTGAGGCCGGTGCCCGCCAATCGAGTAGCAGCGTTTCGTACTCGTTCTCGTCGTCGGACAGTCCGATCCGGCCGATGTACAGACGTTCGCCCGAAAGGGTGTCCAGTCGACCGAAACATAGCCCGCTGTCCGCCACGTTCAACCGTTTCACCTGTCTGGCCAGCGCGCGCACCTCGGCATCCCTGGCCACGAGTGTCCCGCCGTCCTGGACGTCGATGGGGGCCCGCAACGCCGCGCTGTACCTCCTCTTCACTCGCGCGCGCTCGGCGTCGAGCCGCGTGTAGAGCCCGGTCACGTAGCTCCGCTCGGACCGCAATTCGTCTTCGTAGCCCTGAGTCGTCATGTGCCTCTCACACTCCCCGGCTGGCAGCGTCGAGCAGCAGCGTTGCGGCCACCGCCGCCCCGTCGGTGCGGATCGTGCCGGCCACGGCGGTCGCTCGGGCGCGGGTCTCGGGCGCCAGGGCCGTCCGGAGTGCGGCTGAAAAGCGACTCGAACGTCGGAGTCGGACCGTCGTGCGCCGCGCCGACGCCCAGCTCGGCCACCCGGCAGGCCCAGTACGGCTGGTCCGCGATCTGGGGCACCACCACCTGCGGCGCGGGGGCCCGGGTGGCCGTCGTCGTCGTGCCCGCGCCGCCGTGGTGCACGACGGCGGCCATCCGGCCGAACAGTGCCTGGTGGTTGACCTCGTCGACGGCGAAGCAGTCGTCGCGGTCGTCGATGAGGGCCAGGTCGGCCCAGCCGCGGGCCACGACCGCGCGACGGCCCTGCGCTCGGATCGCCTCGATGGCCACCCGGGCGGCGTACTCCGGGGCGCGCACACTGCCGAAGCTCACGTACACCGGTGGTGTGCCTGCGTCGAGGAACGCCACCAACTCGGCTGGAAGTGGACGTTTGGCGGGCAGGATCCACGCGCCGGTCTGCACGACGTCGAGGTAAGGCGACCCGGGCCACGGGCTCAGGATTGGATCCGCCGCCAGCCACGGCGGTCGCTCGGGCGCGGGTCTCGGGCGCCAGGGCCGTCCGGAGTGCGGCTGAAAAGCGAC
>JAVRPF010000055.1:0-2780 GCA_032162385.1 Mycobacterium sp. | reverse complement strand
GCCGCTGCGGTTGGCTCCGGATGCGCGTCGCTTCGACACCTCGCCGGCGTGGTTCGGCGCGCTGGGGTCGGGGCTGACCCTGCCGTGGCTGGCATCGCTGGACCGCGACGCCGTCGAGTCGCACTGCCTCGGGCTGGCCAATCGCCTGCGGGCCGAACTCGATCTGCCGCTCAGTGATTCGGCGATCGTCTCGTTGCCGATCGCGGATGCGGCCGACAAGCTGGCGCGGGCGGGCATCCGCGCATCCGTGCGGGCCGGCGCCGTGCGGCTCGGCTTTCACGTCTACAACACCGACGACGACCTCGACGGGTTGGTCGACGCGCTCGCGGGTTAGGCATTAGTCGAACACCGGCTGTCAATCTTTCTTGACACGTCTGCGGCGCCAAGTTGCCTTGGCAAAGGGGAGCTATGTTTCCGAGCTGAAGCTCGATGACGCGGCCGCCAGCGCCGACCCCGCGGTGGGACTGGGGGCCGTGCGGACACTGCAGCAACTGCACGAGCGGCTCGAGGCGATCCATGTCGCCAACGCCCGTGAGCAGGGCTGGGGCTGGCAGGCCATCGCCGACACGCTCGGCGTGACCCGCCAGGCCATGCACCAAAAGCACAACCGGAGGAGATGAACATGTTCGAGCGGTTCACCCGCAGCGCCCGGGCGGCGGTCGTGCTGGCCCAGGAAGACGCTGGCGAATTGAACGCGCAGGAAATTGGGTCCGAGCACCTGCTGGTGGGCGCGTTGCACAGCGCCGGGCACGATCTGTCCGCAGTGCTCGGTGGCTACGGCCTGACCGCGGAGGTGATCCGGGCGCAGCTGGTCGTCGGCGATGGCAATGACTCATTCGAAGCCGACGCAAAGGCGCGCGAGTGCATCACTTCGCTACTCGACGAGGCAGCGTAGGCGTCAGGCCCCTGCCCGTCAGGGCGACCCCATTTGCCTGCCGAGTTCGGCGCGGGAGTGGATGCCGAGTTTGCGATAGATGCGGGAGAGATTGGCCTCCACTGTTTTTGGGCTGATGAACAGTTCCGCAGCGACGTCGCGGTTGGTCATCCCGGAGGCGGCGAGCTCGGCGACCCGCCGCTCGGAAGGGGTCAGTCCGGTGGTCCGGCTCACGCCGACGTTAATACGGCCCAGCTCGGCGCGTGCCCGTTCGGCCCACAACGGGGTACCCAGGCTCTCAAAGGTTTCCAGTACCTCGCGCAGGGTCGCCGCGGCGGCGTCCCGCTGTCGCAGTCGGCGCTGAAGTTGGCCGACCAGAAGTTGAGTTCGCGCCCGCTCAAACGGCATTGGCAGCCGGTCGTGTTCGGTCATCGCGCGCTGCGCGGTCTGCATGGCCGCGTCGACATCGCCTTGGGCGGCCAGCAGCATGGCGCGGCATCGTGCGCCGACGGCCAGCATCCAGGCGCGGTCGAGTCGGGCGCCATTGCGTTCCAGCGTGTCGATCACCGGCTCGGCGTCGGCGAGCCGACCCAACTGAATCAGAGCCTCGACGGCATCGGGTACGAACGATGCGGCGGGGATCTCCGTCGCATTGGGCGCAGCGTCGAGGTGGGACAGCAGAGGTCCGACTGCGATCAGCGCCGAGTCGTAATTGCCAAGGGACACCTCGAGGAAGCCCAACGTGGTGAGCGTCCAGACCACCAAGAGGTTTGCGCCGCACCGCTGGCTGGCCGCGAGCGCCTCGCTGGTGTCGCGGCGGGCCTCGCTCTCTCGGCCGGCGAAGGTGGCCAGCGCGGCCCGGATGGTCATCGCCACGAACAGCGGGACGTCGCCGCCCAGCTGCAGCGCCCGTTCCATGGTGTCCTCACCGATCAGAGTGGCATCGGTGAAGTTGCCCCGCCAGATTTCGAGCAGAACGCTATGGACGGCGACGAACATCAGCTCGTTCTCTTCACCGCGCTCGATGCAACGCCGCCGAATGGACGCCAACTCGTGGTGGGCCTCATCGAGCCGCCCGGTCCAGGCCAGCATCATGGCGTTCTGCATGATGGGGCGGAAGGCCATCGGAATGTCCGCGTGGTGGTCCTCCAACTCGACTGCGCGGGCCAGGCTGGACTCGTCGAGGCCGTCGCCGCGCAGGAAGCGAAGGGTGACCCGCATGCTCAGCGCCTGACTCCACGGATGCGGCTGCCCCAGCCGCTCGGCATGGGTGACAGCGTCGTCGATGCTGCGCGCGGCGGCGCTGAACTGACCGGCGTTGTACCGGGCGTACGACAACGTGATCAACAGTCGCGTCCGCAGCGCGAGATTGTCTCCGGCCTCGTCGAGTGCACGCTTCAGCACGCCGGCGGCGTCCACGAAGCTGTCGTCGAACAGTTGCACGAAACCTAGCAGGCTCAGCGCTTCTGCGCGCAGCGCGCCGGGTGCCAGCTGATCGATGGTCTCCTCGAGCAGGTCCCGGGCTCGCCCGGTGTTCCCGGCATCGAAGTGGTGGCGTGCCCGCCGGATCCGGCGCTCGGGCGTGTCGCCGCCGAGTCCCCGCGCCAGATCGAGTAGTTCGGCCGCCGCCGCGGGCGCTCCCCGGATGCGCGCCATTTCGGCCGCCGCGTCCAGCGCATCGATGGTCTGTTGGTCGCCGCTAGTGGCGGCCAGCGCCAAGTGCCGAGCCTGCAGCTCGGGCTCCTCCACGATCCCGGCCAGGTGCCGATGCATCCTGCGGCGACGCCCGGGTGCGGCGCCGGTGTAGACGCCGCGGGCCAACAGGGGATGGGCGAAACGAAGCCGGTGACCATCGATACCGACGATGCCCTGGCTTTCCGCATCCTCGAGGAGTTCGACGACATGC
>JAVRPF010000054.1:0-3423 GCA_032162385.1 Mycobacterium sp. | reverse complement strand
CGGCTATGGAGCCGTGGCACGAGCCGCGGGCGTGCTGGCCATGCGTTGCTGGTTGGTGCAGCAGCTTGCACGGCTTCGCCGGGTGGATACTTGGGCAATGGCCGTCGACCCGCAGTCCGGCGTGACTGTCCTCGAACCTAGCGCGTGCTGGATGCTGCTTCGGTCCACAGAAGTCGGGCGGCTCGCGGTCTCCGTCGGGGACCACCCGGACATCTTTCCGATCAACTATCTCGTCGATCATGGGACGGTCGTATTCCGCACCGCGGAGGGCACGAAACTCGCCGCCGCAAGCCAATGCCCCGACATCGCATTCGAGGCGGACGGTTACCAGCCGAGCGCGGGAGAGGCGTGGAGTGTGGTCATAAAGGGCCGCGCGGAAGAGGTCAAGAATCTGCACGAGGTGCTTGACACCATGGCATTACCCCTGTTCCCGTGGCACGCCGGGCCGAAGCACCGGTTCGTGCGTATCGTGCCCTCCGAGATCAGCGGCCGCCGCTTCCACGTTCTCGATCCCAGCGCGTGGCCCAAGCCTATGGCCGACGCGCCGCACGCATCGCCGGAATGAGCGAAAGGCTTTGCAGCCAGTTCTCACGGCCGGCGTGCGAAGGGCTTAGAGCTTGATCGGAGCGTGATACCGCGATCGGTCAGTCCGATGCCGCGGTGATGATTTCGAGCTGGTCAGCCACCGGCCGCCGCGGGGAGCGTGGCGGTGGTGACTGATCGGGTGGCGGGTATCCGAGCCGGAGCATCATCTGCGGGTAGGAAGTCCAGCCCATCAACGCCTGGACGCGGCTTCGGAAGGCGACGAGATCGACGGCCTGGCTCAGTGGACAGCTTGCGAGCCCGGCCATTTCGGCTTGGAGCATGAGGCGCATCATCGACTCACCGGCGGCGAGTTGTTCGCGGGGTGTGTCGGACTGCGTAAGCAGAACCGCAATTACTGGGCGTTCGTCAATGTCGGCCTCGATCTGTTCCCGGCCTGACACGCCGATTTCGAAATCGCGCAGTGGTATGTCGGTGTGGCGCGGGTGACCGGCGGGGACGTGGGGAATCGAATCGGTGGGCACGCCATCGGTACGGACCTCCTCGGTGTGCACGTCGGTGTCGTGCATCCAACGGTTCATCTCCGCGACATAGGCCGCGTCGTTGCGTTCGATGCGGTCAGCCCAACTCACCGCCACGGCAAGGCCCAGCTTCTCGTCTTCACGGACCGGAAAGTGCGTGTGAACTGCCGCCCCGTCTGCCGCGCTACGCAGGTGCTCGACCAAGTCGGGAGGCACTTCGCGGCGCTGGAATGGACGGCGTTCACTGTGCCGGCGAGCCGCCGCCGCGAGCTGGTCGCGCTCTGCCTGGGTGCTCTCGTGCGGGCTAGGGTCGCTGAAACGCGCCAGCAGGTCGGGGTCATCCGAGTCGAACAGCCGCTCGGTGCCGACGAGCCATCCTTCGACGCGGAACGCGAGTTCGGCCAGCGCGAGCGCGGCCCCGCAACTGACCCGCAGCGAGTGGCCGTCAGGGTCCGCGACGCGAAGCTGCCGGTCGCGGTCTGCCCGCAGCTCCAGTCGGTCTCGTTCTAGTCTCCACCGCCATGGTTGGGTGTTGTGGATCGACGGCGCCCGGCCGGCGACCTCGACGACACGTGCGACGAGGTCCCCGGTGAATGCCGAAGGCTGGACGCTTGCGGGCGGCCCGGTTGTCGCTGACGGGCCTGACGTGGCGTTGCTCATGGAATGTCTTTCGCCGGGTGGTGAAGGGATCCCTCGGAAGGGCGGGTGGTCTCGTTGCGCCAGATGAGGCGGTGGACGCCGAGGTAGCGGGGCAGCGTGCGCAGGCCAGGGATGTACGGAACGAAGATGAAGATTAGCGTGAGTAGTGCCATCAGTCCCCAGACGAGGGCGTCAGCGTTGCCCGAGGTGGAGAAGGGCTTGACCTGGTACCAGAAGGTGTAGAGCCACATCCACGGTTGGCCCGGATAGTTGCCGGTTTCGTTCATCATGCCCCACTGGTCACCGCCGAGGTGATCGGCGCGGGCCTGCTCCTCGATGTAGGCGCCGTCGGTGAGCAGCAGCAGTGGCTTCGTCTCGTTGCTGGCGTAGAACGTGTTAGAGGTGGTCAGCAATCCTTCCAAACCGCCGCTGGCCGCCAGGGTGAGAAATCGGGCGGCAAGGGTGGGGACAGGCCCGTACGGACCAGGCTGGACTCGGGCCGGGTCACCGCCGGGGGCGGCTGTCAGGGCGTCGGCGTAGGCGCCGGCCCAGGCCGCTTGCTGCTGGCTGCTCCCCCCGGCCCATGAGGCGAGCGCTGCGCTGAGGGTGTGGTCGCCGGTGATCGTGCGGAGGGGGGTGAGGACCAGGTCGCGTGCGCTGTTGATCGGGATCCGCACCCCGGCCCACCGTTGCAACGCCAACGGCCCCAGGTCTTGCCCTGGGCCGGCCTTGTTATACGGCGCACCGTAACTGGCGCTGGTGCTGGTTGCGGCCAGTTCCGCCGTAGCGGTGGCCACGACGTCGGCTGGCGCGGCTTGCGCCCAGGTCCGCAAAGTGAGCGCTTTGCGGTCGGGTGAGGAGAACACAGCTGCGAGCAGGACCGTCAGGCCACCGATCACCATCAGGGCGATGACGAATTCCTTGACCAGGTCGTAGGGACGGGTCGGGAACAGGTGTGAGTCTGGGGTCGAATCCTTGCGCGAACGGCGCGCAGACGTGGTGGTCACCGCACAGGACCTGCCCGCTCCACGGGCGGCCCCTCCTCCAGCTCGCCGAGAACCCTCGTGGGCGCCGAAGCATGCGTCTGCACAGCGGCTTCGCCGCGGGCAACCCCGCCGGCGGATGGGGGTTTGGAATCGAAGGGGGGCACGACGCCGTGACGGCGGACCAGGATCACGTGAAGCACGATCAGGAGGCCTACGATCAAGGGCAGCAACATCACATGCCACAGCAGCATCTGCCCGGTGTCCAGGACGTTGAACATCGAACCGATCCCAACGGCGTTGAGGCCGTCCTTTGCCTGCCCTGCGGTCCATTGTGAGTCGAAGTTCGTCTGCGAGAGGTAACCGGTGAACGCGGTGCCAATCGAACCGATGAACGCCACCGCCCCGGTCACCCAGGTCAGTGCACGATTGCCGCGCCAGGCCGCCATGAAGAACTTGCCCCACAAGTGGATGACCATGCAGAAAAAGAAGAGCTCCACGCTCCACAGATGCGTCGAATTCACGAAGTGACCAATCGAGGACGTGTGCCACCACGTCGCGCCCTTCAGTGCCAGCACCAAGCCCGAGACCACGACGTACAAGAACGCGGCCAGGGAGGCGACGCCGAACACATAGATCCAGGACCGCACGTAGCTCGGCTGCCGATCGGGCAGTAGCTGACCTGCCGGAACGGTGTGGGATAGGCGGCTCCGCAACCGCTCTGTCCAGCTGCTTGA
>JAVRPF010000053.1:0-2656 GCA_032162385.1 Mycobacterium sp. | reverse complement strand
GCCTGCGCTCGGCCGCCCAGGTGATCTCGTACGAGGTCGCGATGGGGCTGGCCCTGGTGCCGGTCTTCCTGCAGGCAGGTACGCTGTCGACGTCGGAGATCGTCGAGTCCCAGCACCATGCCCTCTGGTACGCGCTGGCGCTGCCGCCGTCGTTCGTCATCTACCTGATCGCGATGGTGGGCGAGACCAACCGCGCGCCGTTCGACCTGCCGGAGGCCGAGGGTGAGCTGGTCGGTGGCTTCCACACCGAGTACTCCTCGCTGAAGTTCGCGATGTTCTTCCTCGCCGAGTACATCAACATGACCACGGTCTCCGCGCTGGCCACCACGCTGTTCCTCGGCGGCTGGCGGCCGTTCCCGATCCCGGGCATCAGCCACCTGGTCGGCTGGTGGGGCCTGCTCTGGTTCTCCATCAAGCTGTTCACGCTGCTGTTCTGCTTCATCTGGCTGCGCGGCACGCTGCCCCGGATGCGCTACGACCAGTTCATGCGGCTGGGCTGGAAGGTCCTCGTACCGATCAGCCTGGTGTGGGTGCTGATGGTGGCCGCGATCAAGACCGCTCGTGCCCAGCTCACGACCAGGCAGGAGTGGATCACGATCGCCGCGATCGGCGTCGTCGGGATCATCGGCAGCGGCTTCTGGCCGGCCAAGGTCCCGGTCGAGCAGACCGAGGAGGAGATCGCCCTCGGCGGCATCGACACCACCGGCAGCTTCCCGATCCCGCGGCTGGAGGACCTGCTCGCCGAGCGGGCACCGACGCCGGTCGCCGTGGGCGTGCTGGCCGCCGGCTCGGCCCCCGAGCTGGCCGCGGGACAGAGCAGCTCCGCCGCCGTCCCCGATGCCGATGCCGACCTCGGCAGCTTCGGCACCGCCCCAGAATCGCCGGAGGGCGTCGACCGTGCTTGATATCTTCAACCCCGTCAAGGGATTCGGCGTCACCTTCGGCACCATGTTCAAGAAGGTGACGACCGAGCAGTATCCCGAGGAGAAGCGGCCCACCGCGCCCCGCTACCACGGCCGGCACGTCCTCAACCGTCACCCCGACGGCTTGGAGAAGTGCATCGGCTGCGAGCTGTGCGCCTGGGCCTGCCCGGCCGACGCCATCTACGTCGAGGGCGGCAACAACACCGAGGAGGCGCGCTTCTCCCCGGGCGAGCGCTTCGGGGCCACGTACCAGATCAACTACCTGCGCTGCATCTTCTGCGGCCTGTGCATCGAGGCCTGCCCGACCAGGGCGCTGACGATGAGCAACGAGTACGAGCTCGCCGACGACAGCCGGCTCGACCTGATCTTCACCAAGGAGCAGCTGCTCGCGCCCCTGGCCCCTGGCATGGAGATGCCGCCGCACCCGATGCGCCTCGGCGCGGACGAGCAGGCCTACTACGGCGGCAACCGGCCGCCGGCGCCGCGGCCCGGCGGGGCGGCGCAGGCGGCGATGGACAGCCTCAAGGCCGATGATGCCGCAGCGGTGGCAGCCGGCGAGGGCGAGTACAGCGCGGACATCACCAGTGACGGGAGCCTCCCGTGACGCCCACAGTTCTGGCCCTGCAGAACGTCCAGACCGGCGAGGCGGTGACCTTCTGGATCATCGCTCCGCTCGTCGTGCTCGCGGCGCTCGGCATGATCCTGGTCCGCAGTGCCGTGCACTCGGCGCTGCTGCTGGCGGCGGTGATGCTCGGGCTCGCCGTCTTCTACGCCCTCGAGGACGCGCCGTTCCTCGCGGCGGTGCAGATCATCGTCTACACCGGCGCCGTGATGATGCTGTTCCTGTTCGTGCTGATGCTGGTCGGCGTCGACACCTCCGACTCCCTGGTCGAGACGATCAGGGGCCAGCGGGTCGCGGCCGTGGTCGCCGGCCTGGCCTTCGTCGCCGCCGCGATCGTCGCCCTCTGGCACGCGCTGGACGGGGTCAGGACGGTCGGTCTCACCACTGCCAACGCCAGCGGCAACCCGTTCGGCCTGGCCAAGCTGATCTTCCGCGACTACGTCTTCCCGTTCGAGATCACCAGCGCCCTGCTGATCACGGCGGCGCTGGGTGCGATGGTGCTGGCGCACCGCGAACGGATCGTGCCGCGGCTCACCCAGCGTGAGCAGTCCCGGATGCGCTTCGCCGGCGACCGGCCCTCGCCGCTGCCCGGCCCTGGTGTCTTCGCCCGGCACGACTCGATCGAGACGCCGGCGCTGCTGCCCGACGGCAGCGTCGCCCCCGGCTCGGTCTCCCACGTGATCACCGAGGCCGGTGGTGACGGCGGAGCCTCCCTGGCCCGCACCTCCCTGCCGACCCTGCACGACATCGACCGCACCGATGGGGAGCAACCGTGACGCCGGAGAACTACCTCGGCCTGTCCGCGATCCTGTTCACGATCGGCGCGGTCGGCGTGCTCGTACGCCGCAACGCGATCGTCATGTTCATGTCCGTCGAGCTGATGCTCAACGCGGTCAACCTGACGCTGGTGACCTTCTCCCGCATCAACGGCACCCTGGACGGCCAGGTCATCGCGTTCTTCGTCATGGTGGTCGCCGCGGCCGAGGTGGTCGTCGGCCTGGCCATCCTGATGGCGATCTACCGCACCCGCCGCTCGACCTCGGTCGATGACGCCAACCTGCTGAAGTACTGATGCATCGTCAACCATTGCACCTTCTAAAGAGGGGTCAGC
>JAVRPF010000052.1:0-7067 GCA_032162385.1 Mycobacterium sp. | reverse complement strand
GATGCACGCCGTCCTGCAGCCGGGTGACACCATCCTGGGACTGGCGCTTGCTCACGGTGGGCACCTGACCCACGGCATGAAGCTGAACTTCTCCGGCCGGCTCTACGACGTCGCGCCGTACCACGTGCGAGCCGATGATCACCGGGTCGACATGGACGAGGTTCGGCGGCTGGCGCACGAACGCAAGCCGAAGCTGATCCTCGCCGGCTGGTCGGCCTATCCGCGTCAGCTGGACTTCGCCGAGTTTCGGCGCATCGCCGACGAAGTCGGCGCCTATCTGATGGTCGACATGGCGCACTTCGCGGGCCTGGTCGCCGCCGGACTGCACCCATCGCCCGTTCCGCACGCCCATATCGTCACGTCGACGACCCACAAGACCCTGGGCGGTCCCCGCGGCGGCTTCATCCTTGCGGTCGACGAGCTGCGCAAGAAGCTCGACTCGGCGGTGTTCCCCGGCCAGCAAGGTGGCCCGCTCCAGCACGTGATCGCCGCGAAGGCGGTCGCCTTCAAGATGGCCGCCGAACCTGCATTCCGGGACCGCCAGGAGCGCACCGTGGCCGGCGCCCGGCTGATCGCGGCGCGGCTGACGCAGCCCGACGCGCGGAAAGCCGGCATCGACGTGGTCACCGGCGGCACCGACGTCCACCTGGTGCTCGTCGACCTGCGCGCGTCGGAGTTGGACGGTAAACAGGCGGAGGACCGGCTGCGCGACGTGGGAATCACGGTCAACCGCAATGCCGTTCCATTCGACCCGCGCCCGCCGATGGTCAGCTCGGGTGTGCGCATCGGCACCGCAGCGCTGGCGGCCAGGGGGTTCACCGAAGGCGCCTTCCGCGAGGTGGCCGACGTCATCGCCGAGGCGCTGACCCCCGCAATCGAGGCGGCGGATCTCGCGCGGCTGGGTGCCCGCGTGGACGAGCTTGCGCAACGGTTCTCGCTATATGACAGCCTGCGGGCAGCACCGTGACGGGCAGCGTGTTCGACCTGTTCAAGGTGGGGATCGGACCGTCGAGTTCGCACACCGTGGGGCCCATGCGGGCGGCTAACGCCTTTGTGGCGAAGCTGTCGGCCGAAAATCTGCTCGAGCGGACGACCGATGTGCGCGTCGAGCTCTTCGGCTCGCTCGGGGCGACCGGTGAAGGGCATGGCACCGTCCCGGCGCTGGTGCTCGGGCTCGAGGGTGAGGATCCCGAGGCCGTCGATCCCGATGCCGTTGGCATCCGGATCGCCGCTGTCACCGAAGCGGGCCACCTTTGCCTTGGCGGTGTGCGTCAGATCGCGTTCTCGGTGGCCGACGACATTGTCTTGCACCGACGGAAGCGACTGCCGTTTCACAGCAACGGCATGGTGTTCTCGGCGCTGTGCGACGACGGTTCGCCGGTGCTGACGCGGGAATACTATTCCGTCGGCGGCGGCGCGGTTCTGGACGAGGACGACATTCGCGGACTCGGCCAGGCTTCAGAGCATGCGGACGTTCGGTTTCCGTTCCGCACCGCCGACGAACTGCTGGTGCTGACCGCCGAAACCGGGCTGCGCATCAGCGAATTGATGCTCGCCAACGAACTGACCTGGCGCAGCGAGGCGCAGATCAGGGCCGGGCTACTGCGGGTGTGGTCGGTGATGCAGGGCTGCGTCGAGCGCGGCACCCGGCAAACCGGCGTATTGCCCGGCGGGCTGGAGGTTCGGCGGCGGGCCGCCGCACTGCGGGCGCGGCTGGAGTCCGACGCCGACGAGCGCGACCCGCTGCGCGCCATGGAATGGGTGAGCATGTACGCGTTGGCCGTCAACGAGGAGAACGCCGCAGGTGGACGCGTCGTCACCGCACCCACCAACGGCGCCGCCGGCATCATCCCCGCGGTACTGCACTACTACCGGCGGTTCGTCGACTCGTCGTCCGAGGATGGCGTCATCGCGTTCTTGCTGGCCGCCGGGGCCGTCGGCCTGCTGTTCAAGTGCAACGCCTCGATCTCCGGCGCGGAGGTCGGCTGTCAGGGCGAGGTCGGGTCGGCGTGTGCGATGGCCGCGGCCGGGCTGGCCGAGGTCCTCGGCGGCACCCCCGAGCAGGTGGAGAACGCCGCGGAAATCGGGATCGAACACAACCTCGGGCTCACTTGCGATCCCGTCGGCGGGTTGGTGCAGATCCCGTGCATCGAACGCAACGCGGTCGGCGCGGTCAAGGCGATCACCGCGGCCCGCATGGCAGTTCGCGGCGACGGCCAGCACCACGTCAGCCTCGACACCGCGATCAAGACCATGCGCGACACGGGTGCGGACATGAACGACAAGTACAAGGAGACCTCGCGCGGCGGGCTCGCCGTCAACGTCGTCGAGTGCTGAGAAGGATCTCAGCTCTCGCGCGGGATGACGACCACCGGGGCGTCGGTGCCCGCCAGGATAGGCGCGGCGGTCGAGCCGAGGAACACGCGCTTGGGTGCGGCGACGCGGCTGGAGCCGACCACCAGCACGTCGCCGTCGTCCCAGTTGAGCTTCTTCAGTGCCGACTCCAGCGTGGTGCCGTCGGCGACCAGCGACTCGATCTCCGAGGCGTCCGGCGATCGCGAGAAACCGACATCACAGTCCACGGGCGGCCATGGTGTCGGAAACCCGCGAGCCCTAGACCGGGGCGCGGTGGTCGACTGCCACAGAGGGACCGAAGTTCCTTGTCGAGCCCGATGTGGAGGTAGCGAATGACAGCGCAGCCCAAAGTTTTCGAAGCCCAATCGGCAACCGTGCCCTGCGGCTTCGCGCGGCGGTGGCCGGCGGTGTGGTCGGTCATGGCCGGGATCTTCGTGATCGTCACCGCTGAAATCCTGCCGATCGGTCTGCTGCTGCCGATCTCGGCGGAGTTCGCGGTGTCCCCGGGCACGTCCGGCCTGATGATGACGGTGCCCGGACTGGTCGCGGCCGTTGCTGCCCCGTTGGCGACCGTGGCGACGGCGTACGTGGACCGGCGGCTGATGCTGAGTGTCTGGCTGGTGGTGCTGGCCGCCTCGAACCTCGTCAGTGCGGTGGCGTCCGAGTTCTGGATGGTGTTAGCGGCCCGCGTTCTGGTCGGGATCGTGATCGGCGGATTCTGGTCCATCGGAGCGGGTTTGGCCTGTCGGCTGGTCGACGAGCGATCGGTCGCGCGCGCCACCTCGACGATCTTCCTCGCCGTGCCACTTGGCTCCGTCCTCGGCGTCCCGATCGGAACGTTCATCGCCGACGTGGCGGGGTGGCGAACTGCGTTCGTCTGCCTCGGCGTCGCGACCCTGGTCGTCGTGGCGGCGTTGGTCGCCACGCTGCCCGCATTGCCGCCCGAGCAGGTGACCCGGGTCGCGGTGCTGGGCGCGCTGCTGGCCCGACGACAGGTACGCATCGGCCTGCTTCTGACGTTCACCATCGTCGTCGCCCACTTCGGCACCTACATCTACGTGTCGGCGTTCCTCGAGGAGGTCACCCGCGTCGACCTCGGCACGATCAGCGTCCTGCTGCTCATCTTCGGTGCGGCGGGGTTGGTGGGAAACCTGATCGCCGGGGTAACGATCGCGAAGAATCTGCGCCCTACGTTCGCCGCGGCGGCCTGTCTGATCGCCATTGCGACGGTGGCGTTGCCGTTCGCCGGGACCGGGGTCGCGGCCGTGGTTGGCCTTCTGATTTTGTGGGGCGTGGCCTACGGCGCCGTGCCCGCGTGCAGCCAGTCGTGGCTGGCGCGCGCCTCGGGCGGCGCCGACGAGGCCGCGACGGTGCTGTTCACCAGTTCCTTCCAGGCCACCATCTCGATCGCCGCCCTGCTCGGCGGGTTCGTGGTCGACGGCGCCTCGCTGACGACGGTCATGCTGCTTGGCGGCGCCACCGCGGCCGTGACCGTGTGCCTGGTCGTCGTCGCGGGCAACCTCACTAAGCTGGATGCGTGACCACCGCGCAGCGGACCGACGAATTCGAGCGGCTGCGTTCGCATCTTCTGGCCGTGGCCTACCGGCTCACCGGCACGTTCGCCGATGCCGAGGACGCGGTACAGGACGCCTGGCTGCGCTGGCACGCGCTGGGGCCCGATCGCGACGGCATCGCCGATCTACGCGCGTGGCTGACGACGGTGGTGAGCCGCATCGCGCTGGACCGGCTGCGGTCGGCGGCCCACCGGCGCGAGACCTATTTCGGTGAGTGGCTGCCCGAACCCGTGGTGACGCCGCTCGACCGATCGGACCCGCTTTCGGCAGTCGTCGCAGGAGAGGACGCCCGGTTCGCCGCGATGGTGGTGCTCGAACGGCTGACCCCCGACCAGCGCGTGGCGTTCGTCCTGCACGACGGCTTCGCCGTGCCGTTCGCCGAGATCGCCGACGTGCTCGGCGTCACCACTCCGGCGGTCCGCCAGCTGGCCTCGCGGGCCAGGCGCACGGTCGCCGATGCGGAGGCGCCGGCGCGCGACGCGTCGCACGACGAGGTGGTCGGCAAGCTGACGACCGCGATGGCGGCGGGCGACATGGCCGCCGTCGTCGCCGTGCTGCACCCGGACGTGACGTTCACCGGTGACTCGAACCGCAAGGCGCCCACCGCCGCCCGCGTCATCCACGGATCCGACAAGGTGGCCCGCTTCATCTTCGGGTTGGCCAAGCGTTACGGTCCGCGGTTCTTCGAAGTTGGCGAGTTGGCGCTTGTCAACGGAGAACTCGGGTTGTACACCGCCGGACTGGACGCCACAGACGAATGGCCCGCGATGCAGCCGCACATCCAGGCGCTGACGGTCCGCGACGGAACGGTCTGCGCCATTTGGGATGTCGCGAACCCGGACAAGTTCAGCGGTTCGCCGATGGCTGCTCAGGCTCAGTCGCCCACGGAACCCGGCACGCGTCACCGGAACTGAAACCCTGCTCGGTGATGCCCAGCGCGGTGTTCATCCGGGCCCGCATGTTCTCCACGCCGATCTGATAGGTCAGCTCCATCGCGCCCGCGTCACCGAAACGCCGCCGCAGATCGGCGACCTGCTCGTCGGTGACGGTGTGCGGGTCGGTGGTCATGGCGTCGGCGTAGGCGATCGCGGCACGCTCGTCGTCGGTGTACGCCGGTGAGGTGGCGTAGTCGTCGATGAATTTGAGGCGTTCGACGTCGAGCCCGTCGAGACGGATCAGCATGGCGCCGAAGTCGACGCACCATGAGCAGCCGACGGTGCGGGCTGTCCAGTACACGGCCAGCTCGCGGACGTTGGACGGCAGCTTCTTCGAACCGCGTTCCAGCAGCGTCTCGTGGACGGCGTTGGCCACCAGAAGCGGCATGTGGTGGGCGCCTACCGCGAACGGCACGGGCACCTCGCCGAAGCGGCGCTTGGCGTAGCGGTACATCAGTCGGGCCAGCAGCGGTGCCTTCTTGGGAGGAAGGGCGGGGATTCGTGTCGTGGTCATGTCCCTTGGACGAGACAGCCCCCGAATGTGTGACAGGGCGTTGGCCCCCTCTCTTCGCGAGCGTGCATGTCTGCTGCGCGACACGCCGCATTCCGGCGGCGCCGCACGCACACTCGTCGCTCGCGAGCGTGCGGAGAGCGATGCACGAGTAGATCTACGGATTCGTGTGTTCTCGGTGACAGTAATTTCGCTGTGAAGTTCGAGAACGGGCAAGTGCCTCCAGGTTTCGACATGACGGGTGGACGGACTGCCGCGGTCGTGAGCGCCGGCGCTGCGCTGCTGGCGTTCATTCTCATCGCCGCGGCGGCCTGTGTCCGAACTACCACGCTCGGCGCGGTGGTCGCAGTACTCGGGCTTCCGGCCGCCGTACCCTATGCGCCCCTCGAGTCGCTCACGTGGGGGCTGGCATTCTGACGGGCCGCCGAACGTGCGCGAAATGCTGGTGTTTGGCGGCGTGTCGTGCAGCAGACACGCACCCTCGCGGGGGAAGGGGGAAGGGGCTGGGGAAAGGGGAAGGGGCTGGGAAAGGGGGAGGGGGTCAGCGGGCGAACAGCAGCGCCCGCTTGACCTCCTGGATCGCCTTCGTCACCTGGATGCCGCGCGGGCAGGACTCGGTGCAGTTGAACGTGGTGCGGCAACGCCACACCCCGTCGACCTCGTTGAGGATGTCCAGTCGCTCGGCTGCGGCCTCGTCGCGGCTGTCGAAGATGAAGCGGTGCGCGTTGACGATCGCCGCCGGGCCGAAGTAGCTGCCCTCGTTCCAGAACACCGGGCAGCTGGTGGTGCAGCACGCACACAGGATGCACTTCGTGGTGTCGTCGTATCGGGCACGGTCGGTCTGGCTCTGAATGCGTTCCCTGGTGGGTGGATTGCCGCTGGTGATCAGGAACGGCTTCACCGCGCGAAACGCGTCGAAGAACGGCTCCATGTCGACGACGAGGTCCTTCTCGACCGGCAGGCCGCGGATCGGCTCGATGGTGATGGTCAGCGGCTTGCCCGGCTTCTTGGGCAGCAGGTCGCGCATCAGCACCTTGCACGCCAGCCGGTTCACGCCGTTGATGCGCATCGCGTCCGAACCGCACACCCCGTGCGCGCAGGACCGCCGGAACGTCAGCGTGCCGTCGAGGTACCACTTGACGTAATGCAGCAGATTGAGCAGCCGGTCGCTGGGCAGGGACGGCACCCGGAAGCTCTGGAAGCCGGCCGCATCCGGATCTTCCGGGTTGAACCGGGCGATCTTCAGCGTCACCATAACCGACCCCTCGGGCACTGGTGGGGTGTCCTGGGTGTCCTGCTGGTCGACTGCGGGTGCGCTCATGTCAGTACTTCCGCTCCATCGGCTCGTAACGCGTCTGCACCACCGGCTTGTAGTCCAGCCTGACATCGGACAGCAGGTCGGTGCCCTCCTTGTACGCCATGGTGTGGCGCATGTAGTTGGTGTCGTCGCGGTTCGGATAGTCCTCGCGGGCGTGGCCGCCGCGCGACTCCTTGCGGTTCAGCGCGCCGACGACGGTGACCTCGGCCAGCTCAAGCAGGAAGCCCAGCTCGATGGCTTCCAGCAGGTCGCTGTTGTAGCGCTTTCCCTTGTCGTGCACCGTGATCCGGGCGTAGCGCTCCTTCAGGGCGTGGATGTCGGTCAGCGCCTGCTTGAGCGTCTCCTCGGTGCGGAACACCGCGGCGTTGTTGTCC
>JAVRPF010000051.1:0-7709 GCA_032162385.1 Mycobacterium sp. | reverse complement strand
GTGATCCCACTCCGACCGGGGCAGCACCGCCCAGTCGACGGCCACCGCGATGCCCTTGTCGGGAATTCCGAGCGTCGCCAGAAGCGCTGTCACGGTGGCGTCTTCGGCGATCTCGACGGCTTCGTCGTTCACGGTCACTCTCACGCGGGCACACCCACCTTCAGTTCGGCCGCGATCCGGTCGGCGGTCCACGGCGCCAGTAGGAATCCGGACCGGCCGTGGCCTGCGGCCACCAAGGTCCGTTCGTCTAGCCTGCCGACGACGGGCACGTTGTCCGGCGTCATCGGGCGAAGACCGGCCGCGGCCTCGGCGAGTTCGTACTCGCCGAGCGCGGGCATCACCTCGCAGGCGTCGTCCAGTAGATCGCGCACACCAGACACCGAAGGCGCCGTGTCGCGGCCGTGCTCGTACTGGGTGGCGCCCACCACCACGCCGTCGGGGCGCGGCACCAGGTACACCTGTCGGCCGTGCACCCTGGCTCGAATAATGCGCTGCGGCAACGGCATACAGCCGCGGCGCCATCGCAGGCGCAGCACCTCGCCCTTGACCGGGCGGATCGGCAGGCCCGGCCACAGCGCGGGCGCGTCGATGCCGTTGGCGATCACCACGGTGTCCGCGTCGCGCGTGTCGTCGAGCGAATCGACCGGCGGCGCCCAACTGACGCCGAGCCGTTCGCAGTGCTGCGCCAGCGCAGCGACGAGTGCGCGGTTGTCGACGGCCAATTCGGTTTCAGCGCGGAAGCCGTGCCTGATGCCCTGGGCGAGCAGCGGTTCCACGTCGCGGGCGGCAGTGGTCGGAGTCACCGGCTGGCCCTGCGCGGCAAGCCACGCCGCGACCGTCTTCAGATCTTCGACGTCGGCCCGGTCGACGGCCACGACCAGCGACTCGCGTGCCGTCACCACCTCCGGCGGCAGACCGTCGGTGAATCCGTCGTGCCACATCCGCAGCGAGGCAAGGCCGATCTGCAGCAGTCGCTCCTCGCCAGGCCAGCCCTCGCTGTGCGGGGCCAGCATGCCGCCGGCCACCCAGGAGGCGCCGTGGTCGCCGGTCCGGTGCACGCGGACGGACCAGCCGTCGAGCGCGGCGCGGCGCGCCACCGACAAGCCGATGACGCCACCACCGACGACTGCCAGTGATCGCGCCGGCGAGCCGGCTATCAAGCTTGGAGACATTTCTGCTCCCTTCGCCGGCATGACCCGGATCAGGTGTGACGGTAAGGGCTGGCGCACCCACTCTCAGTCCCCGGTCCCGGGACTCCCGTGTGAACCGTCCACATTACTCGGGGGCGCCAGCTGCGGCTAACGTCGCGGTTGTGCTGGATCCCTCCGATACCTTCCGGACCCGCCTTGCCACCGCCCGGCTGTACCTGTGCACCGACGCCCGCCGGGAACGCGGTGACCTGGCCGAGTTCGCCGACGCGGCGCTCTCCGGCGGTGTCGACCTCATCCAGCTTCGCGACAAGGGCTCGGCGGGCGAGCAGCGGTTCGGGCCGCTGGAGGCACGCGACGAGCTGGCCGCGCTGGAGATTCTGGGCGACGCGGCGCGACGGCACGGCGCTCTGCTGGCGGTCAACGACCGCGCCGACATCGCCCGCGGCGCCGCGGCCGACGTCCTGCATCTCGGGCAGGACGACCTGCCGCTGCCGCTGGCCCGCGACATCATCGGGCCCGGCCCGTTGATCGGGCGTTCCAGCCACGACCCGGCGCAGGTGGCCGCCGCCATCGGCGAGGAGGTGGACTACTTCTGCGTCGGGCCGTGTTGGCCCACCCCGACCAAACCCGGCAGGTCCGCGCCGGGCCTGGACCTCGTCCGCGTGGCCGCGGAGTCGGGCACGACCAAACCGTGGTTCGCGATCGGCGGAATCGACGCACAGCGCCTGCCCGAGGTGCTCGCGGCGGGCGGGCGCCGCATCGTGGTGGTGCGGGCAATCACCGCCGCCGACGACCCCGCCGCGGCGGCCCGCGATCTGAAGGCGGCGCTTACGGCTGCGGGTTGACCAGCAGCGGGATCGACGCCGTCACCGAGCGGAGCTGAGGCCAGCTGGCCGCGAACCCGGGGTGCAACGGCAGATCGGCAACCTCGTCCTCGGCCACCCAACGCAATTCGGAACTCTCCCGGTTCGGCACCGTGACCAGCTGTTCGGGTGCGTCTGCGATGACCGTGGTGTAGGTCCAGTCGCTGCCCGTTGCGGTCGCGGTCACCACCGTGGTCCGCACGGTCAGTCGATCGGCGGTCAGCCCGGCCTCCTCGTTGGCTTCGCGCACCGCGGCTTCCTCGACGGTTTCGTGGCTGTCGCGGGCACCGCCCGGAAGGCCCCACGTGCCGCCTTGATGGCTCCAGGGTGCCCGGTGTTGCAACAGCACGGCGGCGCTTCCGTCGGGCCCCGGCGCACGCAACAGAAGACCCGCCGCGCCATGTCTGCCCCAGAAGTGGGCGCCGTCGTCGGACAACACCCAGCCGTCGCCATCACCATGCACGCGTTCAGGATATGGAACTCACCCCGACATTGGCTGCCCCAGAATCCCCCGCGTGTGTCCCGCAGCTCTTAGAATTCTTTTAGATAGTTTGGGCAGCCGAGAAAGTAGCCGGAAAGCAGAGGTCCGCGCATAGGTGACTGTGGAGTTGGCGCACCCTTCGACCGAGCCGCTGGCGTCACGGTCGCCGACAACCCCTGTGCATCCACGGTGGTGGTTTCTGTGGACCACCCCCGGTCGCATCCTGACCATTGGTGCGGTGTTGTCCGCGCTAGTGATGGCGTGCGCATTCGCCACGTCGACCACGATCAACGATCGCCAGCAGGCGCTGACCACGGTGCTCAATCACACGGAGCCGCTGGCGTTCGCCGCGGGCCAGCTCTACACCACGTTGTCGGTGGCCGATGCCGCTGCCGCAACGGCGTTCATCGCCGGTGCCGAACCCCAGGACGTGCGACAACGCTATGAGCAGGCCATCACCGACGCGTCGGTGGCGGTCACCCGAGCGTCGAGTGGGCTGACCGACGAGCCGATGGTGCTGCTGCTCGGCCGGGTCAACGCGCAACTGGCGGTCTACACCGGCCTAATCGAGACCGCCAGGACCAACAACCGCGCCGGGAACCCCGTCGGCTCGTCGTACCTGTCCGAGGCGTCGTCGCTGATGCAGACGCAGATCCTGCCCGACGCCCAGCGGCTGTACGAGGAGACCTCGAGCCGGGTGGACGCCGAGACCACCGCCTCGACCCGGATCCCCGCCCCGGTGATCCTGGTGGTGCTCGCGACCCTGCTGTTCGGGGCTTTCGCAAACCGCTGGCTGGCGCGCCGCACCCGGCGCCGGGTGAACATCGGGTTCGTCGCGGGCGGGATGGCGGTGCTGGTCATGGTCATCTGGGTAGGGACGGCGATCATCATCTCGACCGCGGACAGCCGCAGCGCCAAGAGCACGGCGGCCGAGTCGCTCAAGACCGTCACCTCCATGGCCATCACCGCCCAGCAGGCCCGTGCCGACGAGACGCTGTCCTTGATCCGGCGCGGCGACGAGGGCGTGCGCAAGCAGTCGTACTACCAGCGCATCGACATGATGCAGCAGCAGCTGTCCGACTACCTGGGCCGCGCGGACGCGATCGACAAGAGCGACCTGGCCGACGCCGAGCAACTCCTGCGGCGTTGGCGCGCCGCCGACGACCGGATCAACGCCTACGTCGCCGTCGGCAACTACCAGGCCGCCACCCAGGTGGCTCTCGGTACCGGCGAGGACGATTCGACGCCGGCGTTCGACAAGCTCGACGCCGCGCTGACCAAGGGCATCGAGGAAAGCCGTCAGCAGTTGCGCGGCGACATCACCAATGCACGGCGGGTGCTGTCGGGCGCCACCGTCGGCGCAGCGGTCTTGAGCGTGATCGCGGCGCTCGCGGTGACACTCGGGTTGTGGCCGAGAATGAGCGAGTACCGGTGATGAGCGCTTGCGCGAAGAACAGACGACGGGTGATGAAGAAGCTTCTGGTGGCCCTCGCCGCAGTGGCGGTGCTGACGGGCTGCGGTCAGGCCTTGCCGGTGATCCCGGCGCCGGGCGTGACGCTCGCGCCGCCGACGCCCGCGGGCATGGAGGAGGTGCCGCCGCAGCCCGTCCAGCCGACGCCGGCCGAAGATGACTGCAGGGCGAGCCTGCGGCCCTTCCCGAGCAAGGCGCAGGCCTACGCGGCCGTATCGACGATCCGCAACCGCGGCAGGCTCATCGTCGGCCTCGACATCGGCAGCAACCTGTTCAGCTTCCGCGACCCGATCACCGGGGAGATCACGGGCTTCGACGTCGACATCGCAGGCGAGGTCGCGCGGGACATCTTCGGGACGCCGTCTCAGGTGGAGTACCGCATCCTGTCGTCGGCCGACCGAGTCACCGCGCTGCAGAACAATCTGGTGGACATCGTGGTGAAGACGATGAGTATCACCTGCGAGCGCAAGGAGTTGGTCAACTTCTCCACCGAGTACCTGTCGGCCAACCAGCGGATCCTGGCGCCCAGGGACTCGGCGATCAGGCAGGCCTCGGATCTGTCGGGCAGGCGGGTGTGTGCGGTGACGGGCACCACGTCGCTGAAGCGCATCCAGCAGATCAACCCGCCGCCGGTCGTCGTCGAGGTGGTGACATGGGCCGATTGTCTTGTCGCGCTGCAGCAGCGCCAAGTCGACGCAGTCAGCACGGACGACTCGATCCTGGCCGGTCTGGTGAGCCAAGATCCCTACCTGCACATCATCGGCCCCAGCATGAATGAGGAGCCTTACGGCATCGGCGTCAACCTGCAGAACACCGGCCTGGTGCGCTTCGTCAATGGAACGCTGGACCGTATCCGCCGCGATGGCACGTGGAACACGTTGTACCGCAAGTGGTTGACCGTACTCGGCCCGGCGCCGGCTCCGCCCAGCCCGAGGTACTCAGACTGATGGCCAAGCCGCAGGACGACGACGACGTGACGGATCCCGCCACGCAGCACTCGGCGGTGACCTGGGATTCGCTGTCGACGATGCGGCCGATGTCCACCCAGGCTTTGTTCCGGCCGACCTTCGACGACTCCGACAGCATCTCTGTCGGTACCGCGGAAACCGAACCGCGCGACCACCCGACGACCGTGACGCGTCGGTGGTCGCCGATGCGCCGGCTCGGCGGCGGGCTGGTCGAGGTGCCACGCGTGCAGGAGCGCGATCCACTTCACGCGCTGATGAAGAACCCAGTGGTCGCCGAGGCGAAGCGGTTCTGCTGGAACTGCGGCAAGCCGGTGGGCCGTTCCTCGTCCGACGGAAAGGCTCTCTCGGAGGGCTGGTGCCCGCACTGCGGAAGTCCGTATTCCTTTGCGCCGCAACTGAGTCCGGGCGACATGGTGGTCGACCAGTACGAGATCAAGGGCTGCATCGCCCACGGCGGCCTCGGCTGGATCTACCTGGCGTCCGACACGAACGTCAACGACCGCCCGGTCGTGCTGAAGGGTCTGGTGCATTCGGGCGACGCCGAGGCGCAGGCGATCGCGATGGCCGAGCGCCAGTTCCTCGCCGAGGTGACCCACCCGGGCATCGTGAAGATCTTCAACTTCGTCGAGCACGACGACAAGCACGGCGACCCGGTCGGCTACATCGTGATGGAGTACGTCGGCGGAACGTCGCTCAAGCAGGCGAAGGGCGACAAGCTGCCCGTCTCGCGGGCGATCGCCTACATGCTCGAAATCCTTCCCGCGCTGGGCTATCTGCACGCCAGCGGGCTGGTGTACAACGACCTCAAACCCGAGAACATCATGGTCACCGAGGAACAGCTCAAGCTGATCGACCTCGGCGCGGTGTCGACCATCAACTCGTACGGATTCCTCTACGGCACACCGGGTTACCAGGCTCCCGAGATCGTGAAGACCGGGCCGACGGTCGCCACGGACATCTACACCGTAGGCCGTACGCTCGCCTCACTGACGCTGGACATGCGCACCCGCAACGGTCGCTACGTCGACGGGCTGCCGGAGGACGATCCCGTTCTCAGCCAATATGATTCGTTCGGCAGACTGCTGCGCCGGGCCATCGACCCAGACCCCCGGCGGCGCTTCGCGAGCGCCGAGGAGATGTCGGGCCAGCTAATCGGCGTGCTGCGCGAGGTCGTCGCCCATGACACCGGCGTGCCGCGGCCCGGCCTGTCGACGGTGTTTAGCCCGTCGCGCTCGACGTTCGGCGTGGACCTGCTCGTCGCACACACCGACGTTTACCTCGACGGCCAGGTGCACTCGGAGAAGCTCACCGCGCAGGACATCGTCAGGGCGCTACCGGTGCCGATGGTCGACCCGGCCGACGTCGGCGCCACCGTGTTGTCGGCGACGGTGCTCAGTCAGCCAGTCCAGACGCTGGATTCGCTGCGCGCGGCCCGGCACGGGACGCTGGAGTCAGAGGGCATCGACCTGTCCGAGTCGGTTGAGTTGCCGTTGATGGAGGTGCGGGCGCTGCTGGACCTGGGCGACGTCGCGAAGGCCAACCGCAAGCTCGACGACCTCTCCGACCGCGTCGGCTGGCGCTGGCGGCTGATGTGGTTCCGCGCCGTCGCGCAGTTGCTGTCCGCCGACTACGACTCGGCGATCAAGCACTTCACCGAAGTACTGGACACCCTGCCCGGAGAGTTGGCGCCGAAGCTCGCGCTGGCCGCGACGGCCGAACTGGGTGGCGCCGCCGACGAGGGCACCTTCTACAAGACGGTGTGGAACAGCGACAACGGGGTGATCTCGGCGGGCTTCGGCTTGGCCCGTGCGCAGTCTGCATCCGGTGCACGCGACGCCGCCGTCAAGACGCTCGACCAAGTACCCGCCGCCTCAAGGCATTTCACCACGGCGCGACTGACCAGCGCCGTCACTCTGCTGTCCGGGCGGTCGGGCAGCGAGATCACCGAGCAGCAGATCCGCGACGCGGCACGTCGAGTGGAAGCGCTACCGGAGACCGAGCCGCGGGTGCTGCAGATCCGGGCCCTGGTGCTGGGCACGGCGATGGACTGGCTGGCCGAGAACACCGCAAGCACCAACCACATCCTGGGCTTCCCGTTCACCGAGCATGGTCTGCAGCTCGGCGTCGAGGCGGCGTTGCGTGGGCTGGCCCGGTTGGCGCCGACGCAGGCGCACCGCTACGCGCTGGTCGACCTGGCCAACAGCGTGCGGCCGACCAGCACGTTCTAAGGGGCTTCCGGAATGACTCCGGTCTGGCATTCGCCAAGCTCAGCTATATGGAAACCAGACGTCGGCCGCCCGCGGGGTGATCGTTGGTGTCTTTGCTGTCATCCTGATCGACAGCCGCCCGAGTCGTCGCAACAGATGAGCGGTAAGACTGCTGGGTCCGAACCGTCTGCCCCCATGCTGGACGCTCCGGCGCAGGGCCCATCGGATCAGCCGCAACTAGAGCAACGCGACATCGTCACGACCGGCACCGTCGTGGTGACGGTGTCCGACGTGGGCGTCGCCGCCGACAAGCTCACCGGCCTGGCGAAGGAATCGGGCGGCCGGATAGACAGCAGGACCGAGTCCGCTACATCGACGTCGAACCCAGCGCCCAACTGAAGCTGCGCATCCCTAGAGCAGGTGGGTGCGCTGCGCCGGATCGGCGAGTGGTTTAGGCGAAGCCGCTACCAGAAGGGGGGCGGTTCGTAGTTGGCGGCCAGCCAGGCTCGGCGTTGGCGTTCTTCTTCGGCGATGAGTTCGGTGCGTTGGCGGCGTTCGGCGTTGATGC
>JAVRPF010000050.1:0-3602 GCA_032162385.1 Mycobacterium sp. | reverse complement strand
GAACGCGACGAACGCCAGGTTGGCGGCGTTGAGCATCAACTCGACGCACATGAACATCACGATGGCGTTGCGCCGCAACAGCACTCCGGCGGCGCCGATGGTGAACAGCAGAGCCGACAGGTACAGGTAGTTGTCGGGGTTCATCCCGCTCCGTTCTCCCCGTTCGACGAGACGGACATGGTGCGGCGCGGCAGGATCGCGCTCACCGAGTCGTTGGCGTCGGAGCCGTCCGGAAGCCGGGCCGCCATGTCGACGGCGTTGTGCCGGGCGTAGACGCCGGGGCTGGGTCTCGGCGTGGGGTGTCCGCCGGGAGCGAACCGCTCGATGGCGAGTTCACGCTGGGTCTTGCGGCGGTCGAAGCGCTCCCGGTGGGCCAGCAGCATCGCCCCGAGGGCGGCGGTGATCAGCAGCGCGCTGGTCAGTTCGAACGCCCAGAGGTAGCGGGTGAAGATCAGCGCCGCCAGACCCTGCACGTTTCCGCCGCTGTTCGCCGCGGTCAGTCCGGTGAAGCCTGCGACCGACACGTTGCCGATGCCACCGATGAGCAGGATGCCGAAGGCGGCACCCGCGGCGATCGCGGCGATGCGCTGCCCGCGAATGGTTTCCACCAGGGAGTCCGCCGAGTCCACCCCGATCAGCATCAGGACGAACAGGAACAGCATCATCACCGCGCCGGTGTAGACGACCACCTGCACGATGCCGAGGAACAGCGCATCCTGCGCGATGTAGAGCACGGCGAGGATGATCATCACGATCGCCAGGAAGATCGCGGAGTAGACGGCCTTCGGGGCGGCCACCACGGCGAGCGCGCCGAGCACGGCGAGCACGCCGAGCACCCAGAACATCACCTCCTCGGCCGTCGAGGTGCGGTATGCGGCCTCGGCCGCCACCAGCGCGAAATCGGCTGTCATCGAAGCGATTCCTTGGGCGTGGCGAGACCTTCGGAGGTGATGTTGCCGCGGTAGTAGTCCTCGTCGGTGCTGCCCTCGGCCATGGCGTGCGGCGGCGCCAGCATGTCCTGCAGCAAGGGCGCCAGCAGTTTGTCCTTGCCGTAGATCAGGTCGGCGCGGTTGTCGTCGACCATCTCGTAGTCGTTGGTCATGGTCAGCGCCCTGGTGGGGCAGGCCTCGATGCACAACCCGCACCCGATGCAGCGCAGGTAGTTGATCTGGTAGACCTGGCCGTATCGCTCACCGGGCGAAAACCTTTGGTCCTCGGTGTTGTCGGCGCCCTCGACGAAGATCGCGTCGGCGGGGCAGGCCCACGCGCACAGTTCGCAGCCGATGCACTTCTCCAGGCCGTCGTCGTACCTGTTGAGTTGGTGACGACCGTGATACCGGAGTGCGACCGGGCCCGGTTCCTCGGGATACTGCTCGGTCACCGGCTTCTTGAACATCGTCTTGAACGTCACGCCGAAGCCGGCGATGGCGTCGATGAAGTCGGGCTTTTTAAGGGGCATGAGTTGCCTCCTTTATGGGCATCGGGGGTATCGGGAAGGCACCCGAGTCGGCAGCGGGCGCGACGTCGACGGGGGCGCGCCTCCGCCGCAGGGTCCGCCACAGGTAGGCGAGCAAGACCACGGCCACGAAGGCGCCGATCGTGCTGAGCAGCACCGCCCAGCCGTCGTGACCATCGATGTCCAGCGTCCGGACGATCGCGACGGTCATGATCCAGGCCAGCGAGATGGGGATCAGGACCTTCCAGCCCAGTGCCATGAACTGGTCATAGCGCAACCGGGGCAGGGTGGCGCGCAGCCACATGAAGAGGAACAGGAACCCCCACACCTTGGCGACGAACCACAGCAGCGGCCACCACCCGCTGTTGAAGCCGTCCCAGAGGCTCAGCGGCAACGGCGCCTGCCAACCACCGAGGAACAGCGTGGTGGCCAGGGCCGACACCGTGGTCATGTTGACGTATTCGGAGAGCATGAACATGGCGAACTTCAGCGACGAGTACTCGGTGTGGAAGCCGCCGACCAGTTCGCCCTCGGCCTCTGGCAGATCGAACGGCGCGCGGTTGGTCTCGCCGACCATCGAGGTGACGTAGATCAGGAAGGACGGCAGCAGCAGGAAGACGTACCAGAGATCCCGCTGCGACGACACGATCTCCGAAGTCGACATGGTGCCCGAATAGAGGAACACCGCGGCGAAGCACAGCGCCATGGCGATCTCGTAGGAGATCACCTGGGCGGTCGACCTCAGCCCGCCCAGCAGGGGGTAGGTGGAGCCGGATGCCCAGCCGGCCAACACGATTCCGTACACGCCGATCGAAGTGACCGCCAGCACGTACAGCACGGCGACCGGAAGATCGGTCAGTTGCAGTGGAGTCTGGTGGCCGAACACGCTGACCATGCCGCCCATCGGAATCACGGCGAAGGCCATGATGGCGGGGATCACCGAGATGATCGGCGCCAGCAGGTAGACCGGCTTCTCGACGCCTGCCGGGATGAGGCCTTCCTTGAGCGCCAACTTGACTCCGTCGGCCAGGCTCTGCAGCAACCCCCACGGTCCGACCCGGTTGGGCCCAGGGCGGAACTGCATCCAGCCGAGCACTTTGCGTTCGGCAAGGATCGCCACCAACACGGTGAGCAACAGGAAGACGAAGATCAGCAGCGCCTTGGCGATGGTCAGCCACCACGGGTCGTGGCCGAACGAGGTCAGATCCGGGTAAGTCACTGCCGGTCACCTCCGCGAATGTCGACGACGGCTCCGACGGAGACCCGCAGCGTTGCGGCGACCGTCGACCCTGGCGAGTTCAGCGGCAGCCACACCACCCGGTCGGGCATGTCGGTGATCTCCAACGGCAACGTGACGTCACCGTGTCCGCTGGCCACGGTCACCGGATCGCCGTCGCTCACCCCGATCTCGGCGGCGGTGGCCGGGGACAGCCGCACGACGGTGGGCCGCGCCGTGCCTGCCAGGAAGGGCTCGCCGTCCTGAAGTCGACCTGCGTCCAACAGCATTCGCCAACCCGCCAGAACGGCATGGCCTGCCGCAGGCACGGCCGGCGCATGCGCGGATACGGTCGGGTCCGCGGCTGGCGGGCCCTGCCACGTGCCGAGCCGGTCGAGTTCCGCGCGGGCGGCCGTGGCGTCACCAAGGCCCAGATCGACGCCGACCTCCTCGGCCAGCGCGGCGAGCACCCGTGCATCGGAGGTGGCGCTCGGTGGCAGAGCGGGGGCGAACGACCGCGGGCGGCCTTCCCAATTCACGAACGTGCCCGCTTTCTCGGTGACGGTGGCGACGGGGAAGACGACGTCCGCGCGGTCGGTGACGGCGCTGCGCCGCAACTCCAGGCTCACCACGAAGGGCGCGGCGTCGACGGCAGCCAGTGCCGCCGCGGGGTCGGGTAGGTCGTCGAGTTCCACGCCGCCGATCAGCAGGGCGCCCAGCGCCCCGTCGGTGGCCGCCTCGACGATGCCAGAAGCATCGCGCCCTGGGGCGGCGGGCAGTTCGTCGACGTTCCATGCCGCGGCTACCTCGGCGCGGGCGGCGGCATCGTCGATCGGCCTGCCGCCGGGCAGAAGGTTCGGCGCCGCACCGGCTTCCAGCGCACCACGATCCCCGGCGCGGCGAGGCACCCAGCCGATCCGCGCCCCCGTC
>JAVRPF010000049.1:0-3185 GCA_032162385.1 Mycobacterium sp. | reverse complement strand
GGCCTTCGCGACGATCGGTGCGATCCTGCCGACCACGTCGGTGTTCTGCTCCAGCGCGTAGCCGAACTGCAGGATCTCGGGCTCGGCGAACGGCTTTCCGATGATCTGCACCCCGAGCGGAAGCCCGTCGGCGGTGAACGCCGCGGGAATCGACAAGGACGGCAGTCCGGTGACGTTGGCCGGCGCCGACAGGCGCACGTAGGCGGGGGTCGCACCCTCGACGGTGCCGTCCCCCCACCTGATGAAGGGATCGGACCGCAGGGTCGCGGCCGCGACGAGGGTAGGAGCGAGCAACACGTCGATCGAGGAGAACATCTCCTTCCACGCCGCCTGGATCAGCGTCCGTAGGCGCAGCGCGTTGATGTAGTCGGTGGCGAGTTCCGCAGCGCCGACCTCGAGAAGCGTGCGGGTCTCGTCGGTGAACTTCTCAGGAGAATTGCGGAGGTAGTCCATGTGGTAGGCGGTGGCCTCCGGCATCATGATCGCCCACTCGGTCGAGATGATGTGTTCGGCCATCGGGATCTCTACCTCGACCAGCTCGGCGCCGAGCGCCTCGAGCGTTGCGGCGGCGTTCGCGGCCGCTTGCGCCGCCTCGGCGGAGATCTGTTCGGTGTAGTAGTTGACCGGGATGCCGATCTTCTTGCCTGCCACGCCTGCGGCGATCCCAGTCACCATGTCCGGCACCGGCACGTCGACGGTGCCCGGATCGGTGCGGTCGTAACCAGACATCGCAGCCATCACCAGCGCAGAATCGACCACGTTGCGGGTGAGCGGGCCCACGTGGTCGAGAGACCACGACAGCGACGCGACTCCGACACGCGAGGCGCGGCCGAAGGTCGGCTTGAGGCCGACGGTGCCACACAGCGCGGCCGGGATGCGGATGGATCCGCCGGTATCGCTGCCGAGAGCGACGTGCACGATGCCGCTGGCTACCGCTGCTCCCGAACCGCCGCTGGATCCGCCCGGTGTGCGGTCCGGCGCCCAGGGGTTGCCCGTCGTGGGAGTGGTGGCACCGTAGGCGAATTCGTGGGTGTGGGTCTTGCCGATCAGGACCATTCCGGCCCCGTACAGTTTCGCGACGGCCACCGAATCGGTATCCGGCACGTAGTCGGTCCGCTGGGCCGAACTCGACGTGGTCCTGACACCGGCGGTGTCGTAGAGATCCTTGGCTGCGAGCGGAATACCGTGCAGCGGGCCCCGATAGTTGCCGTCGCCAATCTCCTTCTCGGCAATCTTGGCCTGCTCGAGCGCGAGTTCCGGTGTGGTCGTGGCAAATGCGGTGAGCGTAGGTTCGACCTCCTCCAAGCGCGCCAGCGACGACTGGGTGACCTCGACCGGCGAAACCTCCTTGGCACGGATCTTCTCGGAGACCTCGATCATGGAAAGTTCGTAGAGTTCCATAGCTGTATGCCCTTCAGTCCCAGGACGCCTTGAAGGCGACGGCCGGGGCGGTCTCGCCCAGGCCCGGCATCGAGGCCTCCCGAATCAGCGCGAGCGGCGATGCGTAGGTCTCGTAGTTCGCTGCCAGACGATCCGACGAGATGTCCAGCCCGGCGTACTCGAACGCGGCGGACACGTGGGCCTCCGAAGGCACGAATTCAGAATCCGACATGGGATCTCCTAGGAATGAACTGATCTGACCGGTACGGCCGTCCGTCCGAAAACCCCAGACCTGTTAGGGCCAGTTGACTACGAATCTGGGTCACCCAGGTTCAGAGCTTGTTTCATCGTCATTACGCCAACGCGCGAAGTCTGGCGATGCGGATGTCCGAAGAACTTGGCGGTGGCGGAGGGATTTGAACCCCCGGACGGTGTTACCCGTCTCTCGCTTTCAAGGCGAGTGCATTAGGCCGCTCTGCCACGCCACCGCCGACAAGCGTAAGGGGTTCCCGATGAGCGCGCGATGAGCGCTTGCGCGAACAGCCAACTATCTTGCGCGAAGAGCCCTGAATCAGACCCGTCCGAGCCTCGCGGGCGTCGGGTCGGACTTCAGTGCCACCCCGATCCGGCGGCAGTTCTCCCCCATCGCCGCGACCTGCGCGCGCGACAACCTGCCGAGGAAGTGCGCGCGCACTCCACGGCCGTACGTCGCCATCGCCTCGTGCAGCCGCGTCCTGCCGTCCTCGGTGACGAGGGCCAGCACGCCGCGGCCGTCGTCCGGGGTCGAACACCGGCGTACCAGGTTCTGCGCCTCCAACCGGTGAATCTGGCGCGTCACCCGGCTCGGCAACGACATGAGGTCGTCGGCCAGGTCGCCCATCCGGGCCGACCCGGTGGCGGATCTGTCGAGCACGTCCAGCAGGCGCACGTCGTTGAGCGTCAGGTGGTGTTCCTCCACCAACGACTTGTTCAGGGTGGCGTACAACCGCAGCGCGGAGTCGAGGAAATTTTGCCACGATCGTTGTTCAGCTATGTCTAGACCGGGCATCGCACTTGCCGTGCGTCCCGCGATGATGCCCTCCATGGCGTAATGGTAGGAGACTTTTCCGCGGGTAGTAGCGTTATGGAGATGCGGGCCATAGTCGTCGAAGGCAAATCTGGGCTCGTGTGGCAAGAGGTGCCCGCCGTTGCAGCTCAAACGGGTGAGGTAGTAATAGACATAATTAGCACTGGCGTCAATCGAGCCGACGTGCTCCAGGCCGCCGGGAACTATCCGCCGCCGCGGGGCGCCAGCCCGATTCTGGGTCTCGAGGTGGCCGGGCATATCGCCGAGCTGGGTGACGGAGTCACGTCTTGGTCCGTCGGACAGCCGGTCTGCGCTTTGCTGGCAGGCGGTGGTTACGCCGAGAAAGTGGCCGTTCCTGCGGGGCAGGTGATGCCAGTCCCGGACGGCGTCGCGCTGGACGAAGCCGCCGCGCTGCCCGAGGTCGCGTGCACGGTCTGGTCGAACCTGATGATGACGGCGCGCCTGTCGCCGGGCCAACTGGTGCTGCTGCACGGCGGAGGCAGCGGCATCGGCACCCACGCCATCCAGGTCGCCCACGCCCTCGGCTGCCGCGTGGCGGTGACGGCGGGCTCGGCCGAGAAGCTGGCGATCTGCCGCAAACTCGGTGCCGACGTTCTGATCAACTATCGCGACGAGGACTTCGTCGAACGGGTCAGGGCGGCGACCGACGGGTTGGGCGCCGACGTGATCCTCGACCTCATGGGAGCGTCCTACCTCGACCGCAACGTCGACGCGCTGG
>JAVRPF010000048.1:0-5460 GCA_032162385.1 Mycobacterium sp. | reverse complement strand
CCCGCGTTGACGAGGTTGATCGCCATGGGCTTGCCCATGATGCCTAGGCCGATGAATGCAACGGTGGTCATGTGTCTGGGTCCTTTCGTCAGCGCGGTGCGGTGGTCGCACTGCGGCGCTCGCGCGGCAGCCACGCGAGGCTTTCGGTGGTGGTGGGGGTTGTCGGCTTGTACTCAAGGCCGACCCAGCCGCGGTAGCCTGCGGCCTCGATGCGGGTGAGGTATCCGTCGATGTCGAGCGTGCCGGTGCCCGGCTCGCCGCGCCCGGGTGCGTCCGCGATCTGCACGTGTGCAATGCCAGCGGCGTATTGGTCGATCACCGCGTTGAGGTCCTCGCCGTTCGCGGCCAGATGGTAGAGGTCGCAGAGGAAGCGGACATTGTCGTGACCGCTTGTCCGGACCCGCCCGAGCGCCACGGCGACGTCCGCCGCGGTGCGCAGTGGGTACGGCTTGGGCCCGCTGATCGGTTCGATCAGCACGGTGGCGCCGATGCCGGCCGCCGCCTTCGCCGCGTAGCCGAGGTTTTCAACGGCCAACTCGTCCTGCTCTTGCGGCTGGACGCCGTCGACGCGGTTGCCGTACAGCGCGTTGAAGGCTTGCACGCCCAGGCGGGTACCGATGCCTACGGCGACGTCGATGTTGTCGCGAAACTCCGCCGACCGCGCTGGGATGGACAGCACCCCGCAGTCCGGCCCGGCCAGATCACCGGCGAAGAAGTTCAGGCCGACCAGTTCGACGCCGGCGTCGGCAACCGCCTGCGTGAACGCATCGACGTCGGCACTTGCGGGCACCGCGGCGGCGAACGGCCACCAGAACTCCACTGCGTCGAACCCGGCCGCCTTCGCGGCAGCCGGCCGCTGCAATAGCGGCAATTCGGTGAACAGGATCGAGCAGTTCGCCAGGTAGCGGAGACTATGCGTCATACTTTGTCTTCTTTCGCATCGTGGAATCTCTTTTCTGCGATACGACCACTGTAGAAGGTATTCTGTATGCAGTCAAGCCGATACGGCTCGATCTCACACCGGTTGCTTCTGTGCACACCGGGCTGGCTGCGGACGCCGGGGATAGGAGGCGCGCGTGGCCGTGACAAGCAGGCCGGCCGCATTATTCTTTTCGCATTGCGGAATATCGGTGCCGCGAAGGGGAGGATCGGATGGCCAAGCAGCGTGACCTCGCGGAGGGCGACGCCCGGCGCCCAGCGGGTGGTGTGCAGTCGATTGCGCGGGTGTTCGACCTACTCGAGACCATGGCCGATCTGGGCGGCATCGTGACGCTGTCCGAACTCGCGCAACGCTCGGGCTTGCCCGTGCCCACCATCCACCGGCTCATGCGCACACTCGTCGACCTCGGGTATGTGCGCCAGGAGCCGTCACGGGCGTACGCCCTGGCCCCACGACTGGTGCGACTCGGCGAGGGTGCCAGTCGGCTGATCGGTACGTGGGCGACGCCTCACCTGCGGCGGCTCGTCGACGCGGTGGGCGAGAGCGCGAACCTCGCGCTGCTCGATGGTGACGAAGTCGTCTACGCCGCCCAGGTGCCCGGGCGGCACTCCATGCGGATGTTCAGCGAAGTCGGCCGCCGCGCCGGCATGCACTGCACCGCGGTCGGCAAGGCGATGCTCGCCGCGATGCCGCCCGATCGCGCCGATGAGATCCTGCGCCGCTCCGGCCTGTCTGCTCAGACCGCGCACACGCTGACAACGGTCGAAGCCATGCAGGAGGAGCTCAGCCGTATACGCGAGAACGGCTATGCCATCGACGAGGAGGAGCAGGAAATCGGCGTGCGCTGCGTCGCCGTCGCGCTCTTCGGTGAGCGGGCACGAGCTGCGCTCTCCGTCTCCGGCCCCTCGACGCGCATGACCGAGTCGCTGGTCGGCGCCGCGGTTCCAATCTTGCTGGAGACGGCTCGCAGGCTCGGCGACGAACTCGATCTCGCTGGGGTCGCGGCCGCTGGCAGCTGAGCCGGCCCTCGACTCACCTCAGCGGACGGCGCGCTGCCTTCGGGATGGCGGAGCGGCGCCGAACATTGCGCGGCTGCCAGGTCGAATGGGCCAGTGCTGTCAGCGCATCGGCGGTCTGCTCGCAGAATCGTTCGTGCTCGGCCAGGCCCAGCGTCAGCGCGCGAACCATGGTGGTGGCAACCATGAAGTCGAAGACCGCATCCGCGCGCGCAATGAGTTGCTTGGCCGTTAGGGCGGGCAGGTATCCGCCCAGTAGCCGGGTCAGCAGTGTCCGAACGTCGCGTTCGGATCGGTTGACGAGTCGCTCGTAGAGACCTTCCTCGCGCTGATAGGCCAACAGCAGTCCAGGGATGGCCGCTCGGGTGACCGGGTCGGCGAGCTGACTGAGGAAGGCAAGCACCCAGGCACCCAGGTCCGCGCGCAGGTCGCCGGTGGGCTCGGGAACTGGGGCCGGCCTACGGCCAAACCCAGCCGAAGCGGCTGGCGAACTTCCTGCGCTACGCCATGACCTGGGCCGTTGGCGACGCTCCGATGAAACCCACCTTCGCTCGTGCCCTGGACTGGCTCGACTCCCACCTCTACACCCCGGAGCGGGTCACGCTGTGTTGGGGCGACGCCCGCATGTCCAACGTCCTCTATCGGGCCGATCATCGCGCCGTGGCAGCACTCGACTGGGAGATCGCCTACCTCGGCGACCCCGAAGCCGACCTCGCCTGGATGTTCATGACCGACTGGGTCAGCAGCCCGTTGGAGAACCGCGCGCTCGCACCAGGGACGCCGGATCGCGAGGAGAGCATCGAGCGCTACGAGCGACTGACGGGACACCGGGTACGCAACATGCGATTCAGCGACGTCACCGCCGCGTTGCTGCTCGCAATCCCGCTGATCCGGCTCAACGAAAGGCTGAATCTCCAAGACGTCGACCTGGCTGAGATCTGCGCCCAGCGTGTGGATCTGGTGCTCACTGGCGGCTGAGCCAAGGTGGCGAGTGCTGTCGCCGACCACCGAAGACGCGTCGAAATGCCGGCCTACGCCGTGATGGTCGAGGCGGCGATCACACCGCACGCAATCGATCCCGGGCTCGACGGCAAGCAAATCCTGTCGACAATCTCTGACGGGGGAATGTCGGCGGGTCCGATCTGTCAACTTCTTTCTGCCACAGTGACATCGAGCGAGGATCGGATATGGCTGGCGGTGTCCCCGCAGCCGTGGATGGCCAATCCGCTCGGCGCCATGCAGGGCGGGGTCATCGCAGCCATCGTCGGGCAGCTGCATACCATACCGGGCAGCAGTACTCGCTGGCTGACTTGACCGTTCACTACTGCAGGTTCCCGCCCGTCGACGGGGCACTGACGGTTGTGACTGCACTGACGTCGCGACGGCGCTCGAATGCACTGGCGAGTGGGTCGCGGTCCATCTCGTCGTCGCCGCTGGACGATGAGCGGTAGGCACCGATTCCGGTTGGTGGGGGGCATGGATGGGGGTCAGCGGTGACGACATGGCTTCGGTGCGGCGCAACTCTGGAAAGGGCAAGGACAGAAAGACTTTCGAAGGGACACCAACATGCGAACTGGAATGACGTACCTCACATCGGCGTTGGCAGCCGGCGCTGCCGCGGCAGCCATCGCCGTCGCACCCGTGGCGATGGCCGATCCCGCTCCGGCTCAGCCGGCAGTGGTGGCCACCGCGTCGAGCGCGATGGCTGCCGGACACATCGTCCCGGCCGGTCGGGGCGGCGGCGGCGGTTTTCACGGCGGCGGCGGTTTTCACGGCGGCGGCTGGGGCGGTGACCGCGGTGGTTGGCACGGCGACCGTGGCTGGGGCGGCCCTTGGGGCTGGCCATGGGGCTGGTACCGGTAACCAACATCCACGTATGGCCAGGCTGACGTCGTGAGTTCCGGGCTCCTAGCATTGCACCAATGACCGCCCCGTTCTCCTGGGAGCTTCCATACTCCTGGCCGCGCAAACCCGTGCTGGCGCGCAACGTGGTCTGCACGTCGCAGCCGCTGGCCGCACAAGCCGGTCTGGCGATGCTCGCCGACGGCGGCAGCGCGGTCGACGCGGCACTGGCCGCTGCGATCACCCTGACGCTGGTCGAGCCGGTGTCCAACGGCATCGGCTCCGATGCCTTCGCCATCGTTTGGGACGGCGAGAGGTTGCACGGGTTGAATGCCTCGGGGCGCTCGCCTGCGGCATGGACACCGGAGTACTTCGGCGGCGGCCCGGTACCGGCGCGGGGTTGGAAGTCGGTGACCGTGCCGGGTGCGGTGTCGGCATGGACCGAGCTGCACGCCCGGTTCGGCAGGTTGCCGTTTGCCCGGATCTTCGAGCCGGCGATCGGCTACGGGCGCGACGGGTTCCTCGTCTCGCCGACGGTCGCCGCGCAGTGGGCCGGGCAGGTGACGGAGCTGCGGACGCAGCCGGGATTCGCTGAGGCGTTTCTTCCGGGTGGACGGGCGCCGGCGCCGGGGGAGCGGTTCCGGCTCCCCGAACACGCGGCAACGTTGGAGACGATCGCGGCAACGGGCGGGGAGGCGTTCTATCGCGGCGAACTCGCCGCGATGATGGAGACGCATTCGGCCGCGAACGGCGGTGTCATGCTGGCCTCGGACCTCGCCGCGCACCGCGCTGACTGGGTCGACCCGATCAGCATCGACTACCGCGGCTACACCCTGCACGAGATCCCGCCGAACGGTCAGGGGATCGTCGCATTGATCGCGCTGGGCATCCTGCAGCACTTCGACATGGCCTCGCTCCCAGTCGATTCGGCAGACAGCGTGCACCTGCAAATCGAGGCGATCAAACTGGCGTTCGCCGACGCGCTGGCCTACGTCGCCGACGTCGACCACATGGGGGTGCGCCCGCAACAGCTCCTCGACGCCGACTACCTGTTGCAACGGTCGATGCTGATCGACCCGGTGCGGGCCACACCGGTGGCGGCGGGCAGGCTGCCGCGGGGCGGCACGGTGTACCTGACTGCCGCCGACGCCTCCGGGATGATGGTCTCGATGATCCAGTCCAACTACGACGGCTTCGGATCGGGCGTGGTGGTGCCGGGCACCGGGATCTCGCTGCAAAACCGCGGGACCGGGTTCAGCGCGACGCCGAAGCATCCCAATCTGATTGGGCCGCAGAAGCGTCCGTACCACACCATCGTGCCCGGCTTCCTCACCAGAGACGGCGCACCGGTGATGAGTTTCGGGGTGATGGGCGGCACCATGCAGCCGCAAGGGCATCTGCAGATCGTTTCGCGCATCGCCGACTATGGCCAGAACCCGCAGGCGGCGTGCGACGGGCCACGGTTCCGCTGGATGCAAGATATGCAGGTGAGCGTCGAGGACGGCTTCCCACGTGCAACGGTCGACGAACTGCGCCGGCGCGGCCACGATCTCGTCGTGGTCGACGACTACAACCAGTTCGGCAGCTGCCAGGCGATCTGGCGCCTGCCCGACGGGTATCTAGCGGCGAGCGACCCGCGCCGCGACGGGCAGGCCGCCGGTT
>JAVRPF010000047.1:0-3326 GCA_032162385.1 Mycobacterium sp. | reverse complement strand
GGTTGATCGGATACCGCCAAGCGAGGGCCGGCCACACCATGCGGACCGGGAACACGGCCCGCTTCATGGGTTGACCGGATTGTGGGTCCCATGCCGACCAACACGTCATAGTGGACCCGTCGAGAGGGGGTTTTAATGCCTGCTAGCCGTCGCGTCACTCGCGCGGTCAACGAAGTGCTCGATCTCGCTCCCAGACGTGGTGAGGTCTCGCTCGCGCGTCTGGTCGACGCCGTGGCCGCGGACCGCGGTCGGCCCGTCGAACTCAAGATGGCGGATCTGCCGACGGGGGTGTGTGGCCAGTGGCGCCAGTACGCCGACCGCGACGTCTTCCTGATCCAGAAGGGTCTGCCTGCAGGTGACCGCACGCTGGCCCACGAGCTCGGCCACCTGGTTCTGGGCCACGACGGCATCTCGGTCGTCGAGGCCGCCCGCGACACCACCGAACTCGCCAGCTCGGACCTGATCGGGTACATGCTGAACCAGCGGACCGGTTGCATGGGTCCCAGCGGAGAGGATGCCGAGCAGGAGGCCGAGGACTTCGCCGCCCTGCTCATCTACCGACTCGGCCGCCTGCCGTCCGATCGCTCGTCGATAGTGCAGGTGCGGCTCGGAGAGGCGTTTGGTTGATCGTCTGGGTGATCGCCGGTCTTCTCGGATTGGCGACCGGCCTACGCATCGGCTGGGCACTGGTCAACAAGCAGTCTCTGGTGAGCGCAGCGATGATTCTTGCGCTGGGCAGTCTCGGGCTGGTGGCAGCCCTGAACTGGCAGCCGCTGACGCTGCTGATCGACACCCTATTGCGCTGGCCGAACGTTTCCACGGTGCTCAGCCAGGTGGCGCTGATTGCTTGTGCCGCAGGCAGTTGCGTGATGATTATGTCGGCGTCGTCGAGCCGCGGTCCCGCCACCATCCGGCGCATCGCGATCATCCAGTACGCCGTGGCGACGGTGATCGCCGGACTGACCCTGGTGGCCTTCTTCATCGCACCGCAGCAGGCCGAGATGACGCCAGAGGAGTATCTGCGGCGCAACCTGGGCTCGGGGGGCACGTCGCTGTCGTGGCTTCTACCCTTGCTCTACGTGTTGCTGGCGTTGACGCTGGTGGCATGGGCGGGGGCGCGCCACTCCAACCGCACCCGCAGGGGCAGGGCGCTGTTCGTCTTCACCATCGGCATCGCGCTCATCGTGCTGGCGAGCGCTTTCTTCCTGCTGCGCGCAGCAGGCAACACCCGGTTCGTCGGAGTGGGTGCGGCAGCGACGCTCTTGGGCTGCGCGATGCTGGTGGTGGCGAGTGGCTCACTGCTTCCCAGCGTTGAGGACTGGTTCGGCGCAAGACGCGAACTTCGGGTCATCCAACCGCTTCTCGAGGAGTTGAACAACCGCCACCCCAACGTCGGGATCGGTGTGCGTCCGAGGGGACCTCTGCTGTTCCGCGTCGCCGAGCAGATGTCGCTCATCTCCGACGCACTGTACTTGGAGGCCACCCGAACGCTCGAAGGTGAGGACGGTGATGGGTTCCTCGAGGACTCCTCGGATCCGGCGACGCTGTCGGTGTCACCGGAGGACCAGGCGCTGCGCATCGCGCAGTGGATCATCGCAGGTCGGGAAGCTGACCAAGATACGGCAAACGCCCGTTTTCCCGGTCCCAATTGGCTACGTCAGCCATCGTCGTACTCCGATCGCGAGTGGATCCTGACGATCGCGGACCAGTATCGAAAACTGGACCGCAGGGTGGACGTTGCCGCGGCCTGATCCGTTCATCGATCGGATTTCGCCGGCCGTCGCGACGTCGTTGGCCCAGGGCTAATCGTCGAGATGCTCCCTGCGGCGGAGCTCATCGGCCTTGTAGACCAGATCCTGCTTCGCTTCGGGGGACAGGCCGACGGTGCGTGCCGCAATACGGCGGATGCCCTCGTCACGCATATTGGCCAGCCAGGTCAATTCCTTGTCGAGCTTCTCGTAGTACTCGTCATCAGTGAAGTAGGCCGGCTTGATCCGGAAGAAGTTGGCAAGTGCGGCCATCGTGGTCACCGACGGATTCGTCCGGTTGCCTGAACGAAGCTGCGAGAGGTACGGGGCAGACATGGTGACGCCCTCGGCCTTGAGGGCGGCGATCACTTCAGCCGACGTATGCGGACCACGTCCTGGCGGGTAGACGGTGTCAAACAGGCGATTCAGCCTGGCGGCGAAGGTCATGCTCATCGATTAATCCTCCACTTGGCGATATGTGCGGTCATCTTTGCAGTGTATTTGCTGTTCATCGTAGCGAGTGATATGCCGACAGCCAAGTGCAAACCACCGAAAACTCGACCTTACCCGTTCGCTCCACCCGCCTCCACGCCCTCTAGCAGCGGTTCTCCGGAAAAATCGCACGGTTCCTGCATGACATGGTCAAGCAAATAATAACGCTGGAGATGATTTACCCAACCCGCAGGTCACCGGGCCTCCGTCACAGCAGGCTCATAGTTCACTTCCGGCAACTGCCCATCTGGGTCGGACCTGCTGACATCGTCATTTGCCAAGAAAATTAACGACCTCAGCGATTAGTAGCTGTGAGCCCCAACTTCGCGCACGTCGTCACGCGAGGCAATGACTCTCAGGTTCTCGCCATTCCATCGACTGGTAGTAGCCAGGATGCTATGCAGCAGTTTCCGGCGACGATTCCCGAGCCGCGGCGCTCCGTCGGCTCCTGGAGAACCTGATCGCGGCGGTGATCACCGCCGCGGCGGCTACCCCGGCGGTGGACGCCACGGCGACCGAGGGCCAGCCAAGAGCGCTGTCGAAGAGCAGCCAGAGTCCGAACAGCAGGAACAGGAGCGCGGCCACCCCGTGCAGGAAGCGTTCGGGCAGCCTGCGGTGCAGGAGCCGGCCCACGATGATGGCCACGCCGTCGGCGAGCACCATCCCCACGGTGGCCCCGATCCACACGCCGGCCCAGTTGTGGTCACTGGCCAACGCGACGGTGGCGAGCATCGTCTTGTCCCCGAGCTCGGCCAGCACGAACGACGAGATGACCGCAAAGATCACGTATCGCGGTTCTCGAACCGCCGCCGCCCCGTCGTCGTCGTCACCGCCGCGACTGTCGCGCCAGGTCCACGCGGCGAACAGCAGGAACGCAATGGCCGCGGCGAACGCGATCGGGCGCGCAGGCAGGGTGAGGCCGACGAAGTGGCCGATCAGTACAGACAGCCCGTGTACCAGGAATGCCGCAATGGCCACTCCGGAAAGCACCACCCACCAACGATGGCGTAGGGCGTACGTCATGGTCATCAGTTGGGACTTGTCGCCGAGCTCGGCGAGGAACACGACACCAAGACTGACCAGCGC
>JAVRPF010000046.1:0-4979 GCA_032162385.1 Mycobacterium sp. | reverse complement strand
TGGGTGCGCCAAGCGAACGTCCGGTGGGGCTTCGACCAGGAACACCGCAGGCCCTACGGCGTCGACTTCGTGCACAACACCTGGCGTTTCGGCATCGACCGGGTACTGGCCGGCGTGGCGATGTCCGACGACGCGCACGCCTGGATCGATTCCACCCTGCCGCTGGACGACGTGAGCAGCAACCGCGTCGAGCTGGCCGGGCAGCTCGCCGAGTTCGTCGACCGGCTGCAGCGGGCGGTGCAGGCGCTCAACGGCCACCTGCCCCTCAGCGAGTGGCTGCATGCGTTGACCGAAGGCATCACGATGATGACGCGCGTCAACGATGGCGACGCGTGGCAGACCAGTCAGATGCAGCGCGAGTTCGGTCAGGTGCTGAGTGACGCAGGCCCGCGGTCCGGAACGGTGATGCGACTGCCCGACGTCAAGGCGCTCCTGGATCGTCACCTCGCGGGACGGCCGACCCGCGCGAACTTCCGTACCGGCACGCTGACGGTGTGCACGATGGTGCCGATGCGGTCGGTGCCGCATCGGGTGGTGTGCCTGGTCGGCCTCGACGACGGCGTGTTTCCGCGTCAGGGAGTCACCGACGGCGACGACGTGCTGGCCCGCAATCCCGTGACCGGCGAGCGTGACAGCCGCTCCGAGGACCGTCAGCTGCTGCTCGACGCCGTCGGGGCCGCCACCGAGAAGCTGGTGATCACCTACACCGGCGCCAACGCGCACTCCGGTCAGGCGCGTCCGCCCGCGGTGCCGCTGGCCGAGCTGCTCGACGCCCTGGACGCGACGACGTCGCAGAGCGTGCGCAAGCAGGTCGTCGTGCATCATCCGTTGCAGCCGTTCGACATTCGCAACGTCATCCCCGGCGAGCTGGTACCCGACGTGCCGTTCACGTTCGACGACACGGTCCTCAAGGCGGCGCGGGCCAGCACCCGCGAGCGCTCCGAGCAGCCGAAGTTCATCTCCGGCCCGCTGCCCGCGCAACCGGACGAGGACGTCGCGCTCACCGATCTGATCGGCTTCTTCAAGGATCCGGTCAAGGGTTTCTTCCGCGCGCTGGAGTACACGCTGCCGTGGGACGTCGACGGCGTCGAGGACGAGATCTCGGTCGACATCGACGCCCTGGAGCAGTGGGCCGTCGGCGACCGGATGCTCAACGACATGCTGCGCGGCATGACGCCCGACGACGCGCGGCAGGCCGAGTGGCGCCGCGGCACGCTGCCGCCCGGCCAGTTGGGCTGGCGCAAGTCGGGCGAACTGCGCGAGCAGTCCACAGTGCTCGCGGCGACGGCGCTGGGATACCGCAAGGCCGATGCGGAGGCCTACGACGTCGACATCGACCTGGGTGCCGGCCGCCGCCTGACCGGCACGGTGTCGCCGGTGTTCGGCGACCACCTGGTCTCGGTCACCTACTCCAAGCTCGACGGCAAGCACCTGCTTGCGTCGTGGATTCCGTTGCTGGCGTTGTTCGCCCACCATCCGGACCGCGAGTGGTCGGCCATCTGCATCGGGAGGGCACGGCGCTCGAACACGCCGAACGAAAGGGCTCTGGGGCAGCCGCAGGAACCGGCCACCGACCTGCTGCGGGACCTGGTGGCGATCTACGACGCAGGCCGTCGCGAGCCGCTGCCCCTACCCGTCAAGACGTCGTACGCCTGGGCGTGCGCCCGGTACGAGGGTGGTGACCCGGAGCGCGAAGCTGGTTTCCGCTGGATGTCCAACAACTATCCGGGTGAGGATCAGGACCCGGCACAGGTGCGGGCCTGGGGTCAGAACGCCTGGCTGAAGGATTTGATGCAACCCCTGCGGCCGGGCGAGGAGGTCGACGGCGAGACCCACCGACTGGGCGCCTACGCCGCCCGACTCTGGCTGCCGATGCTGCGGGCGGAAGTGGTGCTCTGATGGAACGTTTCGACCTTGAGGGGCCCCTGCCCGACGCGACGTCGACCACCGTACTGGAGGCCAGCGCGGGCACCGGCAAGACGTTCGCGCTCGCCGGGCTGGTCACGCGCTACGTCGCCGAAGGCGCCGCCGACCTCGACCAGATGTTGCTCATCACTTTCAGCCGCGCGGCCAGCCAGGAGCTGCGCGATCGGGTGCGTCGCCAGATCACCCACGCCGCAGCCTGTTTCGACGACCCGTCGCTCGTCGGCGACAACCAGTTGGTGGCGCACCTGCTGAAGGGCACCGACGACGAGCGCTCGGCACGCAGGCAACGGTTGCGCGATGCACTGGCCGGCTTCGACGCCGCGACGATCGCCACCACCCATCAATTCTGCCAGCTGGTGCTGAGATCCCTCGGCGTGGCAGGTGACTCCGACTCACGGGTGACGCTGGTGGAGAGCCTGACGGATCTGGTCACCGAGGTCGTCGACGACCTCTACCTCGCACACTTCGGCCAGCAGCGCGACGACCCGGAGCTGACGTATCCCGACGCGCTGAAGCTGGCGCGCGAGGTGGTCGGCAATCCCGCGACGGAGTTACGCCCGCTGGAGCCCTCGTCCGGCTCGCGCGCCGCATTCTGCGTCAGCTTCGCGAATCACGTTCTCGCCGAGCTGGAGACGCGCAAGCGCAGGCTGGGAATCCTGGGTTACGACGACCTGCTGACGCGGCTGGCTGAGGCGCTCGAGGCCGAGGACTCGCCCGCCCGGATCCGGATGCAGCAGCGCTGGCCCATCGTGATGGTCGACGAGTTCCAGGACACCGACCCCGTGCAGTGGCAGGTGATCGACCGGGCCTTCAGCGGTCGGTCGACGGTGATCCTCATCGGCGATCCGAAGCAGGCGATCTATGCCTTCCGAGGCGGTGACATCGTCACGTACCTCAGTGCCGCCGAGACCGCGGGCGCCAAGAAGACACTGGGCACCAATTGGCGCAGCGACAGCGTGCTGGTCGACTCGCTACAGGCCGTGCTGCGTGGCGCCGAGCTCGGCGACCCAGCGATCGTCGTGCACGACGTCGAGGCGGCGAATCAGGGTTCTCGACTGGCGGGCGCTCCGAGCGGCGAGCCGTTCCGGTTGCGGGTCGTGCAGCGGGAGACGTTTGGCCGCAGGGGAACTCAGAACGTCCCGATCAACGACATCCGGCAGCACATCGGCAAGGACCTCGCCAACGACATCGGCTCCCTGCTCGCCAGTGGCGCCACGTTCGACGGCGAGCCGGTGCGGGCCGGCGACGTCGCGGTGATCGTCGAGAGGCACAAGGACGCGCGGCTGTGCCAACTCGCGTTGGGCCGGGCCGGGATCGCGTCGGTCTACACCGGCGACTCGGACATCTTCGCCTCCGAGGCGGCCGACGACTGGCTGTCGCTGCTGGAGGCTTTCGATCAGCCTCACCGCGCCGGGGTGGTCCGCGCCGCCGCAGCGACGATGTTCTTCGGCAAGTCGGCGCAGGATCTGGTGAACGGCGGCGACAAGCTGACCGACCAGATCGCAGAGACGCTGCGGGAGTGGGCCGGTCATGCCCGCGAGCGGGGTGTCGCGGCCATCTTCGAGGCCGCTCAGCTTCGGGGCATGAGCGACCGCGTGCTGTCGTGGCGCGACGGCGAACGGCACATGACCGATCTGGCCCACCTGACGCAGCTGCTGCAGGACGCCGCACACCGCGAGCACTACACGCTGCCCGCGTTACGCGACTGGCTGCGCGCCGAGCGTGACGACCGCGGCGGGTCGGGCGAGCGCAATCGCCGATTGGACAGTGACGCCGTGGCGGTCCAGATCATGACCGTGTGGGCCAGCAAGGGGCTGCAGTACCCCATCGTGTACCTGCCGTTCGCGTTCAACCGCTGGGTGCCGGAGCCCGACCTGATTCTGTTCCACGACGGCCCCACGCGCTGCCTGCACATCGGCGGCAAGGAGAGCCCCGACTACCGCGAGGTCGAGAGGCTGGGCCGCGAGGAGTCCGCCGGCGACGACAGCCGGCTGACCTACGTTTCACTGACCCGGGCGCAGGCCCAGGTGGTGGCATGGTGGTCACCGGCCCGCGACGAGCCCAACGGCGGGCTGTCCCGGCTGCTGCGCGGTCGACGACCGGGCGAGTCCGTCGTGCCCAACAGGTGTGTGCCCAGCAAGATCACCGACGACGACGCACTGGCCCGGCTGCGCGAGTGGGAGGCCGTCGGCGGGCCCGTGCTCGAGCAGTCGGTGCTGACGCCCACGCCTGCGCTGCCCGCAGAGCCCGTCCCACCGAATCTCGACGCCCGGCACTTCCACCGCAGCATCGACACCACGTGGCGGCGGACCTCCTACTCGGGGTTGATCCGCGTCGCCGAAACATCCGGTGTGGGTAGCGAGCCGGAGGTCGTCGCATTGGACGACGAGGTCGGTGACCTCTCGCTGCTGCAGCCGTCGACGGGGCCGCACGTGCCGTCGCCGATGGCCGATCTTCCGAAGGGCGCCCAGTTCGGCACGCTAGTCCACGCGGTGTTGGAGACCGCCGATCCGTTCGCGACGGATCTGGCCGCCGAGTTGGAGGCACAGGTGCGCGAGCACTCGGTCTGGTGGCCGGTCGACGTGCCCGCGCCCGACCTGGCCGCCGCGCTGGTGCCGATGCACGACACGCCGCTGGGCCCGCTCGCCGGAGAGTTGACGCTGCGTCAGATCGGTCTGCGGGACCGGCTGCGGGAGTTGGACTTCGAGTTCCCCTTGGCGGGCGGTGACCTGAGGGCCGCCGCACCGGCGATCCATCTGAGGGACGTCGGGCGGTTGGTGGCCGAGCATCTGCCTGCCGACGACCCGCTGGTATCCTACGCCGAACGGCTGACGAGCGATGCGTTGGGCAATCAACCGCTGCGGGGGTTCTTGAACGGGTCGATCGACGCGGTGCTGCGCATTCCCAGCCCCGAAGATTCAGAGGACGGCCATCGCTACGTGGTGGTCGACTACAAGTCGAACTGGCTGGGCGACGGCGACGGTTCGCTGACGTCGGCCGACTACGAGCGCGCCCGACTGGTCGAGGCCATGCTGCACTCCGACTATCCGTTG
>JAVRPF010000045.1:0-4518 GCA_032162385.1 Mycobacterium sp. | reverse complement strand
GACGATGGAGCTGCGGAACCGGCAGTGGCTGATCACCAAGATGACGGCGGTCACGTCGCTGGACCTGACGCCCAAGCTGTAGCGCCGCCGTGGCAGTCGAATCGCCCGTGTCCCAACGGATGACGGTCGTCGCGCTGATGCTGCTGACGTTCGCCACCGGCCTCGTCGACGCCATCAGCGTGCTGGTGCTCGGCCACGTCTTCGTGGCCAACATGACGGGAAACGTGATCTTCCTGGGCTTCTGGTTCGTGCCGCACACCGTCGTCGACCTGCCCGCCGCCGCCGTCGCATTCATCAGCTTCGTCGCAGGCACGGTGCTCGGCGGACGACTGGCGCGGCACCTCGACACCGAGGTTCGCCGCTGGCTGACGGTCGCGCTCGGCATCGAGGTGCTGATCCTGACGACGCTGTCGATTCTGGCCGGCACCGGGGTGCTGGCGTACCACGGCTACACCAGGCTGATCATCATCGCAGGCCTCGCCATCAGCTTAGGCAGCCAGAACGCGGCGGCCAGGCAGTTCGGCATCCAGGAACTCAGCACCACCGTGCTGACGCAGACGATCGTGGGCATCGGGTTCGACAGCCGACTCGCCGGCGGCACCGGACAGCGGGAGAAGCTCCGCTACGGGGTGGTGCTGACGATGCTCGGGGGCGCGGTCGTCGGTGCGACCATGACGAGGTTCACCGTGCCACCGGTGATCGCGCTGGCCGCCGTCGCCGTCGCAGCCAGCGCCGCGATCTTCAGGTTCGCTCCCGCGCGGATCCCCGCAGCCGAAGGCTAGCCTGAGTCATGCCATCAGTACTCGTCACGGGCGCTGGCCGGGGCATCGGGCGGTCGATCACCGAGCACCTGGCGGAGCGCGACTGGGACGTCATCGCCGGTGTTCGCACCGAGGCGGACGCCATTGCGATGACCGCGGCCAACCCGCGGCGAATCACCGCCGTCACGCTCGACGTGACCAACGATGCACACATCGCCGAGCTCTCAGACTCACTTCCCGCGCGTCTCGACGGGATCGTGAACAACGCCGGCATCAGCGTCGGCGGGCCGATGGAGACCGTCACGACCGATGACTGGCGAAAGCAGTTGGAGGTCAACGTCATCGGCCAGATGGCGGTGACGCGCGCAGTGCTGCCAAGGCTGCGGGAGTCGCGCGGCAGGATCGTGTTCATCTCGAGCGTGAACGGCAGGCTGTCGATGCCGATGATCGGCGCGTATAGCGCGTCGAAGTTCGCGCTCGAGGCAGCCGCAGACGCGCTGCGAATGGAACTGCGGCCGTGGCACATTCCGGTGGTGATCGTAGAACCCGCGCAGACCGACACCGACATGTGGCGCACCGCCGACACCATGTTCGAGGAGGCCGAGGCCGCGCTGACGCCCGAGCACCGCGCCATGTACGCCAGGCACATGGCCGGCATGAAGAAGATGATCCCCATCGCACGACGGATGGCCGTGGATCCCGCGAAGGTATCGACCGTGGTCGAGAAGTCCCTCACCACGCGCCGACCACGCGCTCGCTACGTCGTGGGTGCCGGACCCAAGGCCCAGGTGGCCTTGATGACCAACCTGCCGGCGGCCGTCCGGGACCTAGTGCTGCGCAAGGTCGCCGGACAGCCGTAGTCAGAACCCGTGGACGTCTTCGTCAAACGCGGCCCCGCGGCGCCGCCTGGCTTCTTCGCCTGCGAAGTTGCCGGTCTGCGTTGGCTCGCGGCGGCCGGAGGCGGAGCGGCCTGCGCCAGGGTCATCGGTCACGACGAGACGAGTCTGACCCTGGAGCGGCTGAGTTCGGTGGCGCCGGACCGCGCAACGGCCCACGGATTCGGTGGCAGGCTGGCTCGCACCCATGATGCCGGCGCCGCGGGGTTCGGGGCGCCGCCCGACGGCTGGACCGGACCGGGGTTCTTCGGTCCGCTGCACCGGCCGCTTCCGATGTCGCTGACCGCCCGCCCGACCTGGGGCGGGTTCTACGCGGCGCAGCGACTCGCGCCGATGGCCGAACTGGCCGGGCCGCGGCTGGGTGCAGTCAATGGTGACGTCCAGAAGGTGATATCCCGGTGCAGCCGGGGGGACTTCGACGATGACGACCAACCGGCACGACTGCACGGCATAAAAGAGGTCACGGACGGAACCCTGACGGGACTCCTGACGCTGCTGGGCCTCAACCTCAAGGATCCGCTCAACCTCGCTGGTCTCGCCGTTCCCAGCCTCAACGTCGTCACCGCAGGCCCGACGTTCGCCGCGCTCAAGATGCTCGGCCTCGACCTCGGCTGGTTGCCGTCGCTGCCGAACTCGGTGGCGAACGAAATCAACGGAACTGACTACCTCAGGCTGGGCGTCGACGGCGTGCTCGACCTGGTTCTCGACAAGCTGCAGAAGAGCACGCTCCCCGGCGCATCACTTCTCATCGCTCCACTGGTCGCATTGATCCAGAGCATCACCGATCCATTGACCAGCCACCTCCCCGACGTCATCGATGTCCGGGTCATCCCGACCGTGGGGGTAGGACTCGGCGCGTTCGCCGCCGCAACGGCCTACGACAAGGTATTGGCGGAACTGGCCGCTCAGCCTGGCGGCTCGGCGTACGTCGGCACCGACCCGCTGCTCGGCAGCCTGACCCTGCTCCCGCTGGTGCTGATCAACAATCCGGTGCGTCCCGACGGTGGCGCCTTCGCCCGGTTTGGGCCGCTGGCTGCGTTGTTCGGCATCAATACGGTGAACCCACGCACCGAGGCGTCCAACGACGGCACGGGCACGCCGGTGATCGGCACCGGTGTCTCGTTGGGTGCGGCGAATCTCCTGCCGATCCTGATCGATGCGACCTACGAGTACCAACCGCTGTCGGACCTGGCGTCCTGGCCGAATCCGTTCACGCTGGCGAACAACCTCGCGGCGGGGCCGTTGCCCACCTACATGCTTCGCGGGCTGAGCCTCGACGGACTCACCGACCAGATCCTCGATCAGGTCGGCGAACTGGTCGACGACTCGGTGGCTTCCGGTAACCCGTTGGCGCTCAACGTCTACCTCACGCTGCACTCGGCGACATCGCCGATGCTGGAGCCGCTGTATCTGGCCGCCGACTTCCTGAACCTGGTGGGCCTCGGCCCGCTTGCACAGATTCCGATGCGGCTGGCGAATGCGCTTGCCCCGGCAATGAGCACGCTCACCAACATCGGCTACGCCAATGTCGTCCAGAACCCCGACGGCACTTATACCCGGGACTTCTCCAACGCAGGCACCGAGACGCCGTTCCTCTCCTTCGCCGACATCGACTACGGTCGGGTGCCCGGAGACGTGATCAATCAGTTGATCGGCGGCTTCACCAAGGAGTTCTTCAGCGCCAACCCGACGCCGAACGGGCCGAACGTACTCGCCAACCTGCTCGACGCGCTGCTCGGTGGCGGGCTCGGCGGAATCCTCGGTGGATTCGGACTGGGTGGGCTCGGCAGTAGCGTCGCCCCGCCGGCCGCAACCGGCGCGACGGCCGCGTCGATCCCCGATACGAATCCTAGCTTCTCCCGGCTGTCGATCTCAGGCGGCGCTGAAGACGAATCCGCCACCGCGGCATTGGATTCCAAGACGACGACCGAGGCGACCGAGGACGCAACGGTCAAGCTTGCGGCCGAGGACGCGACGACCAAGCCGGCATCGACCGAGGAGGTCGTCGCCGAGAAGCCTGCCACCGAGGAGCCGGTCGCCGAGAAGCCTGCGGCCGCCGAAGAGCCGGCCGCCGAGAAGCCTGCGGACGAGGGCGCAACGGGTCCGAAGCACGCCAAGCCGGACGAGGAGCCCGCCGCCGGGAAGCCTGCGGCCACCGACTCGACGCCGAAGCACGCCAAGCCGGACGAGGACAAGCAGTCGGGTACCGACACCACGACGAAGGACAAGACGCCGAAGAAGGACAAGCCGGCGCTCAACGTGGTGCGGGACAGCGCGAATGCATCCTCGCCGAAGGACGAGAAGACGGGCACGCCCGAGAGCGGCAAGAAGAATAAGGATGAAGCCGCCGCCGCATCGTCGACCGGTGCGAAATCCGCCGTAGCTTCGAGCAACGCCGCCTGAGGGCGCTAACCAAACGCGAGCCAGCTGGGCAACGCGCGCTCACGCGAGTCGCATGGCACCTGGTAGGTGTTGCAGGAGCCCTTCGGCACCCGGCGCCCGCACACATGCCGTCTGCGTCACGCCGCAGCACGATCGCCGACGACCCGCCACGGTCAGCCAGCAATAATCACAGCAAACTCACTGTCAACTTTCGTCACATCTGCATCACGATTGCCCATCGGCCGAATTGCGTTGCCTACGACGACATTTGCTATCGGCGCAGGATCAGGGTCGTGCACGGGGATGGGAAGGTTGCACGATGGCGAACCCGCCGCCCGGCGGTCAGCGCCCGGGCGGGGCCAACCGGTAGATGGCGTCGGCATAGTCATCGGTGATGTAGACCGCGCCGTCCGGGCCCGGCACCGCGGCGACCGGACGGCCCCACCGTGAACCGTCAGCGGCCTGGAAGCCGCCGACCA
>JAVRPF010000044.1:0-3696 GCA_032162385.1 Mycobacterium sp. | reverse complement strand
CCAACCTCGACGCCGCCCGCCGCGCCTGCGATCGCCGCATGGTGACGTTCGCGCACGCGGCGCCCGACTGCGCCGAGATCATGTGGAACGAGCCGAACTGGACGCTGATCAGCATGCCGGTGACCAGCACCAGGGCCCAGTGGGACGAGGGTCTGCTCACCGTCCGGCAGTTCAACGACCTGCTGCGCGTGTTGCCGCCGATCCCGCAGCCCGGCCAGAACGGCGTTGCAGGCCAGGCCGTCGCCAGGCGCGGCGGATCTCCTGGCCGCCCGGTGGCCGCTCCGCGCGAGCTGCCCGCGGGCCGGACCGACCAGCCTCCCGGCCGCGCCGACGTCGGCCGCTACACCCAGCAGCGCCCGCCGGTGCGCAACGGCCGGCAGTCGCCGCACTACCAGCGGTAGGCAGGCGCCCCGGGGCCGTTGAGTAGCCTGTCGGAATGTCACGCCCCGTCGCAATGATCACCGGACCGACGTCCGGCTTGGGCACGGGATTCGCCCACCGCTACGCCATCGATGGTCATGACCTGGTCCTGGTGGCCCGTGACGTCGACCGCCTCGACCGCCTCGCCGCCGAACTGCACGACGAAGCCGGCGCCGCGGTCGAGGTACTGCCAGCCGACCTGGGCGTCGCCGCCGACCGCGCCAAGGTGGCCGACCGGCTCGCCGCGGGCGTCCGAATCCTGGTCAACAACGCGGGATTCGGCACTTCGGGCGAGTTTTGGACCGCCGACTTCCAGACGCTTCAGCTCCAACTCGACGTCAACGTGACCGCGGTGATGCAACTGACGCACGCCGCGCTGCCGCCGATGCTGGCGGCAGGGGCTGGCACGGTCATCAACGTGGCCAGCGTGGCGGGACTACTGCCAGGACGCGGGTCGACGTACTCGGCGTCGAAGGCCTGGGTGGTCGCGTTCTCCGAGGGCCTGGCCAACGGAGTGGGCGGCACGGGAGTCGGTGTGCACGCGCTGTGCCCCGGCTTCGTCCGCACCGAGTTCCACGAGCGGGCAGGCATCGACATGGCGGGCACGCCGTCGTTTCTGTGGCTCGAGGTGGCCGACGTGGTCCGCGACTGCCTCGCCGACGTCGCCAAGGGACACGTCGTCATCGTGCCGGGCCTGCAGTACAAGGTGCTCACTACCGGCGGTCGCATGGTGCCGCGAAACCTGGTGCGCGCCATGACGAAGGTGGTTGGCAGGGGCCGTGACCGAACCTGAGGTAAGACCTGGACCCGAGTGCACGTGTTCCGCGCGGTAGTGGCGGGGCTGCTCGCGGCGGTTCTCGTGGTGGCCTGCTCGAGCAGTACCGACGACGCACGCCCGTACGGTGCGCAGGCCGCTCAGATCGGCGAATCGCTGGCGGCGCTCGGCTGGAACATGTCGGTGTCCAACCTGCGGTTCGACGGCGACTACGTGCTGGTCGACGTCGACGCCGCCCCGTCGACGCCCGGCGGACCGCACGCCAGGCCCGAGTCGATCCGATTCGGTCTCTACGGTGCGCTGGCCCATCCGATTGAGTCCAACGTGCTGGGCGGGTGCTCGGGAGTGACCAGCCTCAACCTGCAACCCGCGTCCGCGCCGAACCCCGACAAGCTCACCGGCACAGTGTGTCTGGGGCCGCTGCGCGATCAGACCCAGGTGCGTGGCGTATACGCCTACTCGCCGCAGGACAAGATCGCGGGCACCACGGTGGCGTATCCCGCGGCGTTCCCGGTCGGACTGCTGCCCACCAACGAGAACGACACCGGCATGGTGCTGCAGACCACCAGCGTGGACGCCTTCCGCGGCGACGGCGCCCAACTGGATCCCACCGCGCTCGGCGACCCGGCCGCCTTCAACGGCAACGGCTACATGTTGCTCGGACTCCAGATCGACGGTCAGGCAGCGCGATACCGCGAGGACTCGGCACGGCGCGGCGGCCCGTTGATGGTGGTGGTGGCGCCGACGTTGCCTGGCGCGGGGCTGTCGTACGCGTGCTCGGTGTACGGAGCGTCGATGCTGGTGCTTCCGGACTCCTCGCTGGAGGCGATCGCGGTGCGGGCGTCGATGTGCGCGCAGGGCGAGATCAACGCCGCGCTGCTGTACGCGACGGTGTCGGTGATCGGGACGCACGCCGCGCTGTGGACTTCGCGTGCCTGAGGAACCGGGGCCCACCGAATGGGCCACGACCACCGGTGTCGGCCCGTGGGTGGGACCGCCGCCTGACGACGCCAGGTACGACCAGGAACTGCTCCGCGAAGGGGACACCCGCAACGTGGTCGACGCGTACCGGTACTGGACGCGGGAGGCGATCGTCGCCGACATCGACCAGCGCAGGTACCCGCTCCACATTGCGATCGAGAACTTCGGCAACGACGCCAACATCGGCGGCGTCGTCCGGACCGCGAATGCGTTCGCCGTGGACACCGTGCACATCGTCGGGCGTCGCCGCTGGAACCGGCGCGGCGCGATGGTGACCGACCGCTACCAGCGACTGTGCCATCACGACACCACCGCCGAATTGTTGGCGTTCGCCGCCGACGCGGGCCTGGAGGTGATCGCCGTCGACAACGTGCCAGGCGCGGTCCGCCTCGAACGGGCGGCGCTGCCACGCGACTGCCTGCTGATCTTCGGACAGGAGGGTCCTGGCATCACGGACGACGCCCGCGCAGGCGCCGCCAGGACCGTGGCGATCGCCCAGTTTGGTTCCACCCGCAGCATCAACGCCGCCGTCGCCGCGGGCATCGCGATGCACACGTGGATCGTGCAACATGGTGACTTGGACGCGGCCTGGTAGGGCAGGATCATCAACGTGGATCAGGTATGGGGCAACCGTGCGGCCAGCGCCGAGGCCGCCGTCGCGAAGCGACACCTGCGGCGGCTGTGGCAATTGCCAGGAACCCAACTCGGCGTCGTCGCTTGGCCGGCCACCAGCAAGCAGCTGATGTACGGCACCTGGCACTACTGGTGGCAGGCGCATCTGCTGGATTGCCTGGTGGACGCCCAGGTGCGCGACCCCCAGCCCGAACGGCGACAGCGGATCGAACGGCAGGTCCGCTCACAACGACTGCGAAACAGCGGTTGGGTCAACGACTACTACGACGACATGGCCTGGCTGGCGCTCGCGCTGGAGCGGGCCGGCCGACTCGCCGGGGTGGAGCGGCCGAAGGCGCTGGACAAGCTCGCCGATCAGTTCCTCAACGCGTGGGTGCCCGAGGACGGCGGCGGCATCCCGTGGCGCAAGCAGGACCAGTTCTTCAACGCCCCGGCCAACGGGCCCGCGGCCATCTTCCTGGCCCGCTACGTGACCTCTCAGGGCGAACGTCTCCGTCGTGCCCAGCAGATGGCCGACTGGATCGACGAAACCCTGATCGACCCGGAAACCCATCTGGTGTTCGACGGGGTCAAGGGCGGTTCGCTGGTCCGTGCGCAGTACACCTACGGCCAGGGAGTGGTCCTCGGCCTGGAGACCGATTTGGCCGCCAGGACAGAGGACCCGGACCACGCCGTGCGCGTGCAACGCCTCGTCGCCGCGGTGCGCGACAACATGGCGCCCGATGGCGTCATTCAGGGTGCAGGTGGCGGTGACGGCGGCCTGTTCAACGGCATCTTGGCGCGCTACCTCGCACTTGTCGCCACCACGCTGCCGGAGAACACCCCCGAGGACACCGCGGCGCGCGCCACCGCAAAGGAGTTGGTGCTGACCTCGGCGCGATCGGCGT
>JAVRPF010000043.1:0-8919 GCA_032162385.1 Mycobacterium sp. | reverse complement strand
CGCCGCCCTGTCCAGCGCGTTCTCGGTGGCCAACCAGCTGCCAAACCTGGTCGCGGCACTGGTGCTGGAGGCTACGTTCACGGCCATCTTCGTGCCGGTGCTGGCGCGCGCCGAACGCGACGACGCCGACGGCGGCACGGCGTTCGTCCGCCGACTCGTCACGCTGGCCACCGCCTTGTTGCTGGTCACCACGATCCTGTCGGTGGCCGCAGCCCCGCTCCTGGTCGGCCTGATGCTGGGCGACGACCCCCAGGTCAACCGCGCACTGACCACGGCGTTTGCCTACCTACTGCTGCCGCAGGTGATCTTCTACGGTCTCTCGTCGGTGTTCATGGCAATCCTGAACACCCGCAACGTGTTCGGGCCACCGGCTTGGGCACCCGTGGTCAACAACGTGGTTGCCATCGCGACCCTGGTGCTGTATCTCGTTGTGCCGGGCGAACTCTCGGTGAACCCCGTGCAGATGGGCAACGCCAAGCTGTTGGTGCTGGGCATCGGCACGACGCTCGGCGTGTTCGCCCAGACCGTGGTGCTTCTGGTCGCGATCCGCCGCGAGCGGATCAGCCTGCGGCCGCTGTGGGGCATCGACGACCGGCTGAAGAAGTTTGGCACGATGGCGATGGCCATGGTGCTCTACGTGCTGATCAGCCAGGCCGGTCTCATCGTCGGCAACCAGATCGCCAGTACCGCAGCGGCTTCCGGGCCCGCGATCTACAACTACACCTGGCTGGTGCTGATGCTCCCGTTCGGCATGATCGGCGTGACGGTGCTGACCGTGGTTATGCCCCGGCTGTCCCGCAACGCCGCCGCCGGGAACACCCCGGCCGTGCTGGCCGACCTCTCCCTGGCGACCCGGCTGACCATGGTCACCCTGATCCCCATCGTGGCGTTCATGACGGTCGGCGGACCGGCGATCGGCAGCGCACTGTTTGCGTACGGCAACTTCGGCGAGGTCGACGCCGGTTACCTCGGCATGGCGATCACGCTGTCGGCGTTCACGCTGGTCCCCTACGCGCTGGTGCTGCTGCAGCTTCGGGTGTTCTACGCGCGTCAACAGCCGTGGACGCCGCTGCTGGTGATCGTCGTGATCACCGCGGTGAAGATCGTCGCGTCGTTGGTAGCGCCGCACCTGACCGACGACCGTGAGCTCGTCGCCGGCTACCTTGGGCTGGCCAACGGGCTGGGCTTCCTGGCCGGAGCGATCGTCGGTTACATCGTGCTGCGGGCGAACCTCAATCCACCCGGCGGCCGGCTACTCAATCTGCAGGTGGTGCGCACCATCGTGGTGACGGTCGCGGCCTCCCTGCTCGCCGGCCTCATCGGCCACGTCGTGGACCAGCTGGCCGGCCTGGAGTCGCTGACCACGCACGGTGGCGGGGCGGGCTCGCTGCTGCGGCTGGTGCTGCTCGGTCTGCTCATGCTGCCGATCGTGGCTGGGATGTCGCTGGCCGCCCGGGTGCCCGAGGCGGCGGCGGCGCTGGCCTGGGTGCGGCGCCGGCTGGGCCGGGGAGGCTCACCTGCGGCGGTAGCCGTCCCGCTACCGGTACGGCCCGACCGACCACGTCCGATGGGCCCCCTCACGTACTCTGATCAGAGGAATTCGTCTCCGTTGCCTCCGCATCAAAGTGTCGCGTTGCCACGGGGCGAACCTCCGGCAGGGGTTGCCGGAGTCAGGCAGCGGAAAGGACCGGCGGTGACCGACGACTCCGCAGGCGGCTCCGCGTTCGGCGACGCCGGTGCGACCACCCGAATCCCGCGCCCGGCCGCCGACGACTTCCAGCCCGACGTGCCGCCCGATGCCTCCTATCCCACCTCGGGCCGGCCGCCCGCCGACTACGGTGGCGACCCGACGCGCGAACCGCTCTCCCTTGGCATGCCGAACGAGCCGCCGATCGAGGCGGCCACCGCCGAGGACGACGTCCACCTCATTCCCGGCGCCACCATCGCAGGCGGCCGTTACCGGCTGCTGGTGTTCCACGGCGGTCCGCCGCACCTGCAGTTCTGGCACGCGCTGGACACCGCCCTCGACCGCCAGGTCGCGCTGACCTTCGTCGACCCGGAAGCCATCCTGCCGGACGCGGAACTCTCCGAGATCCTGTCGCGGACCATGCGGTTGAGTCACCTGGAAACACCCGGCGTTGCGCGGGTGCTGGACGTCGCGCAGACCGGGTCGGGCGGGCTGGTGGTCTCGGAGTGGATCCGCGGCGGATCGCTCGCCGAGGTCGCGGAGACCGCGCCGTCTCCGATCGGTGGGGCTCGCGCCATCCAGTCGCTGGCCGCGGCGGCCGAGGCCGCGCACCGCGAGGGCGTCGCATTGTCCATCGACCACCCGGGCCGGGTGCGGGTCAGCATCGACGGCGACGTCGCGCTCGCGTTCCCCGCCACGATGCCCACCGCCACGCCGGAGGACGACATCCGCGGCATCGGGGCCGCCCTCTACGCACTCTTGATCAATCGGTGGCCGCTCCCCGAGCCGGGCATCCGCAGCGGCATGGCAGCGGCCGAGCTGGACGCCGCCGGACAGCCCATCGAACCGCGCGCCGTCGACCGTGACATCCCGTTCCAGATCTCGGCGGCAGCGGCCCGCGCAGTTCAGGAGAACGGTGGCATTCGCTCCGCACCGACGCTGCTCAACCTCCTTCAGCAGGCAACCGCCGTCGCCGATCGCACGGAGACCATCACACCCGTGGAGCCTGCCGCGCCAGAGCGGCACTTCGGCGCGGAGCCCGACCCGCAGGCGCTGGCGCGTCGGCGCAAGGGACTGGTGATCGGCATGAGCGTGGGCGCGGTGATCCTCGTCATCGCGCTCGTCGTCCTGGCCACCGTGTTGAGCCGGATGTTCGGTGACGTCGGCGGGCCACTCGGAGGGGATGAACTGGGGCTGAACAACCCGCCCAGTTCCAGCAGCACCGCCGCCACCGGCGTCGTGAAACCGGTACGGGCGACGGTCTTCTCGCCGGGTGGTGAAGCGGACAACCCGGGCGCGGCCAGCCAGGCGATCGACGGCAACCCGGCGACGGCGTGGTCCACGGACACGTACAGCGACCCGGTGCCGTTCCCGAACTTCAAGAACGGCGTCGGGCTGATGCTGCAGCTTCCACAACCCACCGCGCTGGCGTCGGTGACGTTGAGCCTCAACAGCACCGGCACCTCGATCCAGATCCGGTCCGCCCAGACCCCGACACCTGCGTCGCTGGACGACACCACCGAGCTCGGCCCGCCGACGGCGATGAAGACCGGCTCCAACACCATCACCATCGCCAACCCGACACCGACGTCGAACGTGCTGGTGTGGATCACGACGCTGGGCACCGTGGGCGGCAAGAGCGAGTCGGCGATCTCGGACATCACCCTCAAGGCCGCCTCCTAACGCACCATCCCCAGGCCGGTGGTCGGCTGGGTTTCTACGTCTGCGCTGTTCAGCGACCCGCGTGGGAGCCGCCGCGCCCAGCCCGGTCAAGAAGTGTCAAGCGGGTGGTCCTGGGTTGATTAAGGTTCGGCTGTGGGCAACTTCGGGGGAATTGCCGGGCCAGACCGGTCGGATGCCGAGCTGCTCGCCGCGCACGTCGACGGCGATCGCTACGCCTTCGAGGAACTGTTCTACCGCCATCACCGGCAGCTGTACCGGCTCGCCCAGATCAGCAGCCGCACTCCCGAGGACGCCGCCGACGCGCTCCAGGACGCCATGCTCTCGGCACACCGCAGCGCACCGAGGTTTCGCCATGACGCGTCGGTCAGCAGCTGGCTGTACCGGATCGTGGTCAATGCGTGCCTGGACCGGCTGCGCCGCAACAAGTCTCACCTTACCACCGCGCTGGAGGAGGACACCTGCCACGTCGGCGATCCGACGCCGCGGGTGGATACGGCCCTGGTGGTCGAACGCGCACTGATGCGCCTGCCGGTCGAGCAGCGCGCCGCCGTCGTGGCGGTCGACATGCAAGGGTTCTCCGTCGCCGAGACTGCCCGGGTTCTCGGCGTCCCCGAAGGCACGGTCAAGAGCAGATGCTCGCGAGCGCGCGCCAAACTCGCCGAGACGCTCGACTACTTCGCGCCGGTCGTTACTGACTCTGCCGAACCCTGGTGTCCGGCTGCGGCACCTGAATGATGCCGGGGCCGTTGACGACCTGTGACAGACAGCCCGGGATGTTGCGGCAAGCGATGATCGCGCCCGCGCCGGGCGACGAACCCGGCACGGTGACGGGCTGATTGGGGATCCCGCACGTCTGCAGATACGGGTTGAACGGCTGGATGTACTGGCTGCAGGGCGCGGCGGACGCGGTGCCCGCTCCAACGCCCGCCCCGACCGTGAGGCCGGTCGCGACGGCCAGCACTCCGGCACCGAACGTCACAGCCGATCCGATCGCCAGGAGCGTGCTTCGTTGCCCAGCCATGATGATCCTTTCCCAGCCCGCGCAGCGGCGACTTCAGCATCCCCCTTTGGTCAACGCCGGTGGCCATTACGACCATTCCCTAGACTGCCCGGAGGTGATCGCCGGTTGGCGCCAATCGCACAACGCGGACCACGGGAGCAACAGTGAACGACGACACGGATGGGCCGCCGGCCCCGATTCCGCTGGCGCTGCTCGCCGATCTTCAGGCCGGACTGCTCGACGACGACACCGCCGCCACGATCCGCCGCCGCGTCCGCGACGATCCAGAGCAGGCCCGCCGGATGGACGGGTTGGACCGGGTCCGGCGCGATCTCGCCGACCTGGGCACCGATCCGACCTCCGCCCCGGATGCGCCCGCCGAGGTCACAGCGCGCGTTGCCGCCGCGCTGCGAGCCGAGCCGCCGCCGATGCACCGCATCGTCGGTTCGACCACCATGACCGCGGCCCATGCGGCCCGCGGATCGGGCCCCCGGTTCCGGGTCGCCGCGGCCGCAATCGGCGCCGGCGCCGCGCTGATCGCGGCAGGCGTGGGCACGGTGATTCTGCTGCACACCCCCGACCGCACGCCGACGACGGACCCGACCGCTGAACGCATCACCGTGTCGAACCCGGTGGGCGGCCTACCCATGACCGATCCGGAAATCCTGGAGTTACTCCGTCAACCACCCGACCTCGGACCGCTGGCCGATCCGCAGCGCCGCGCGTCCTGTCTCAGCGGTCTCGGCTATCCGACCTCGGCTGCGGTCCTCGGCGCGCGTCCGCTTGCCGTTGGCGGCAGATCAGGTGTGCTGGTGCTGCTTCCCGGCGACACGTCTCGGGCGGTGAACGCCGTTGTGGTCGCGCTCAACTGCAGTTCGGTCGACACCGGACTGCTCGCCGAACGGGTGGTGACCCGGCCATGACGCGTCCCGGCCAACCGTGGGGAACAGCCGGGCTTACGCTGGTGTTATATGCGTGCCAAACGCGGATGGCCACGCATGGGCAGAAAGGCGGACATGACCTCGACTCCCACGGTGCATGATGTGATCATCATCGGTTCCGGGCCGGCCGGGTATACGGCGGCCATCTACGCCGCGCGTGCCCAGCTCAAGCCGCTGGTGTTCGAAGGTGTCCAGTTCGGCGGAGCCCTGATGACCACCACCGAGGTGGAGAACTACCCAGGGTTCAAGGAAGGCATCACCGGCCCCGAGCTGATGGAGGAGATGCGCGAACAGGCGCTGCGCTTCGGCGCCGACATGCGCATGGAGGACGTCGACGATGTGTCGCTCGCCGGGCCGGTCAAGACGGTCACCGTCGGTGACGAGACCTACCAGGCCCGCTCCGTGATCCTCGCGATGGGCGCGGCCGCGCGGTACCTCGGCGTGCCCGGCGAACAGGAGCGCATCGGCACGGGTGTCAGCACGTGTGCCACCTGCGACGGCTTCTTCTTCCGCGACCAGGACATCGCGGTGATCGGTGGCGGCGACTCGGCGATGGAGGAGGCCATCTTCCTCACCAAGTTCGCCCGTACCGTCACGCTCATCCATCGCCGCGAGGAGTTCCGCGCCTCCAAGATCATGCTCGAACGGGCCAAGGCCAACCCGAAGATCACGATCCTCACCAACACCGCGGTCACCGAGGTCGAGGGCGAACCCAAGGTCACCGGATTGCGGCTGCGCGACACCGTGACCGGCGAGGAGTCCAAGTTGTCCGTCACCGGCGTGTTCGTCGCCATCGGCCACGATCCCCGCTCGGAGCTCGTCGGCGGTCAGGTCGAGCTCGACGACGAGGGCTACGTGAACGTGGTGGGCCGCACCACCCGTACGTCGGTCGACGGCGTGTTCGCCGCGGGCGACCTCGTCGACCACACCTACCGTCAGGCCATCACCGCTGCCGGCATGGGGTGTTCCGCCGCCATCGACAGCGAGCGCTGGCTCACCGACAACGCCTGACCCATCCCCCGATTTCCAACGAAGGAGCACCCCCATGAGTGACACCAAGGCGACAGTCGCCGTCACCGACGAATCGTTCTCGGATGACGTGCTGTCCAGCAGCACTCCCGTGCTGGTCGACTTCTGGGCCACCTGGTGCGGACCGTGCAAGATGGTCGCTCCGGTGCTCGAAGAGATCGCCAGCGAGAAGGCGGGCCAGCTGACCGTGGCAAAGATCGACGTCGACGCGAATCCGGCCACCGCGCGGGACTTCCAGGTGGTGTCCATCCCGACGCTGATCCTGTTCAAGGATGGCGCACCGGTGAAACGCATCGTGGGGGCAAAAGGCAAGGCTGCGCTGCTGCGCGAACTCGCCGACGTCGTCTAGCGACCCGGGTCTCCAGGTTTCCCCCTGGCCTGTAGGTTTCCGAATCTTCGGGGGCGTCTGCGACAATGTTTTCCAGCATGTCTTGCAATCGCCAGCGTTGATTCGCTGCCATCCGTGACCCGAAAGGCCAGGTATGTCGAGTCTGCGTCGCGGTGACCGGGGCGGCCCCGTCACCGAGATTCGGGCGGCCCTGGGAGCGCTTGGACTCATCGACAGCCCCGACTCGGATCTCACCACCGGCAAGCACGTGGCGCTCGACGTCTTCGACGACGAACTCGACCAAGCCGTTCGCGCGTTCCAGCAGCATCGCGGACTGCTCGTCGACGGCGTCGTCGGTGAGGCCACCTACCGCGCGCTCAAGGAGGCGTCTTACCGACTCGGGGCCCGCACCTTGGCCCATCAGTTCGGGGCGCCGATGTACGGCGACGACGTCGCCACCCTGCAGGCCCGCCTGCAGGACCTCGGTTTCTACACCGGCCTCGTCGACGGACACTTCGGCCTGCAGACGCACAACGGGCTGATGTCCTACCAGCGTGAGTACGGGCTCTACCCGGACGGCATCTGCGGTCCGGACACGTTGCGCTCCTTGTACTTTCTGGGTTCCCGGGTCACCGGCGGCTCGCTGCACGCCATCCGCGAGGAAGAACTCGTCCGGCGATCGGGTCCGCGCCTTTCGGGCAAGCGGGTGATCGTCGATCCGGGTCGCGGTGGTGACGACCACGGCCCGATCATGCAGGGCCCGTCGGGTCCAATCAGCGAGGCAGACATCCTGTGGGACTTGGCAAGTCGCCTCGAGGGCCGGATGACCGCGATCGGCATGGAGACGTTCCTGTCCAGGTCCGTCGGACGCAGCCCGTCGGACGCCGAACGGGCGGCCACGGCCAACACCGTCGGCGCCGACCTCATGATCAGCTTGCGTTGTGCGGCCCTGCCCGGGTCGGCCGCCAACGGCCTGGCTTCGTTTCACTTCGGGAACTCGCACGGCTCGGTATCCACCATCGGCCGCAATCTCTCCGACTTCATTCAACGAGAAGTCGCGGCGCGCACTGGATTACGCGACTGTCGCACCCACGGCCGGACATGGGACCTGCTCCGGTTGACCCGGATGCCGACCGTTCAGGTCGACATCGGCTACCTCACCAATCCCCACGATCGTGATCTGCTGGTGTCGCCGCAGACCCGTGACTGGATCGCCGAGGGCATTCTGGCTGCGGTGAAGCGGCTCTACCTGCTCGGCAAGAACGACCGGCCCACCGGTACGTTCACGTTCGCCGAGCTGCTCGCCCACGAGCTGTCGGTGGAACAGGCCGGCCGCGCCGCGCAGGCCTGACGGGTCGGCTACACGCACGGCACTGCGCCGGCACCCACCGGGCGCAGTTGGGCACTTTCCAGCAGGCGCTCCAACGCCGCCTCCACGTCAGCCTTCCAGCCCAGCCCCTGCTCCAGTTCGAGACGCAGCCGGGGAAAGTAGCGATGCGCGGCGATGACCTCGAACCCGACGTCGCCGAGGAAGTCCGCGTCGACGATGCACTGCTCGACCGAGCAGTCGCCGAGCACCTCGACTGCGGGACGCAGGTCTGGCGGCACCAGCCCGGGGTCGCTGAGTTGGGCGGCCTCGGCCGTCCGTCCGAACGCCTCCAACGCCCTGACGCCGCGGCGGACGAGGTCCTCCACCACCGACGCGATCAGGCCGCGCGGCAGTCCGTCGGGATCTTCGGCCACTTCGATGCCGATCGAGGTGAGTAGCACGGCATCCGCGCTCACAGGACCGCTGGGGAACAGCCGGGCCCGCGGCACGGCGCGCGGCGGTGCGTAGAACGCGTAGCCCAGGCACGGCGCGTCGTCCGCTGACAGGCCGTCGGGATCACACTGCACGGCGACCTGGCCGCACGACCCCCACTCGAGCATCACCATCGACAGCCAGGCTTCCTTCTCGAACTCCGGGTCGGCGAGGTGGTCTTCACCCGGCAACGTCGACGGATCGACTTCCCAGAACACGCAGCGGCGCGCGTGTTTGGGCAGCTGCTCGAAGGCTTCGAGTCGCAGCGGCATGATTCGTGCCGACACTAGAGTCCCCGGTTCTCAGACGGTCCAGACATCCTCGGTTGCCCCTCCAGGATAATGAAGCCCGTCGCGACGGGTTTCCTTTCGGCGTCGACGTTCGCCGAAAACCCCATCCATTCTTCCCGTTGCTTCGCTCGCCCCGTCCGGAGTCGAATCCCATTGGTGC
>JAVRPF010000042.1:0-6180 GCA_032162385.1 Mycobacterium sp. | reverse complement strand
GCGCGTCGCCTATCGCGCATCGCGTGAAGGTCCTCGCGACATCGTGGTGGTCCCGAACTGGTTCAACTGTTGCGAAATTCTGCCCGAGCTACCGGCGATTCAGGGGTGGGTTGAGGCGATGACATCGTTGGGTGGGTTGATCTTTTTCGATCAGCTGGGCACGGGCGCGTCCGATCCGGTCTCGACGGGTGCGTTGCCGACGTTGGAGCAATGGGCCGACGGCATCACCGCGGTGTTAGACGATCTCGGGAGTCGCGAAGCGGTTCTCGTCGCGTCGAACGCTGCGTTCGCGCCCGCGGCGCTGTTCGCGGCCAGCTATCCGTCTCGCACCACGGCGCTGGTCGGGGCTTGAGGTCTATGCCGATCCGATGGCCGAGCGCACCGATGGGCTCACTCCGGAGAAGTTCTTCGATGCCATGGTCGCCGTGTGGGGAACGGGGGAGTTCGAACATGTGCTCAATCCCGATATGCCGTGGAATGAGGAAATCCGGGCAACGTGGGCGCGACATGAACGCCTGGCGGCGAACCCACGGACCGTTGCTCTCATGATGCCGGTGGTGTCCGAATTGAAGATACGGGCGCTGCTTCCGACCGTCCGCGAGCCAACCCTCGTCGTCCAGTACACGAACGACTCACTCGTCCCACCCGCTTATGGCAAGTACGTCGCCGATCACATCCCGGGCGCGAAGTACGTTGAGCTACCGGGCCGCAACTTGTACCAGTTCGTCGAACCGTGGCGCGACTCGTTTCAGGAGATCGCCGAGTTCCTCACCGGCCACCAGGCCGACGTCGCCGACGACCGCATTCTGGCCACGGTGTTGTTCACCGACATCGTGGACTCGACGCGCCGGGCCGCGGAGATCGGGGATCGTGACTGGCATGCCTTGCTTGATGCTCACGACGCCGTCGTGCGGTCACAACTCGCTCGCTTCCGGGGACGTGAGGTGAACACTTCGGGAGACGGCTTCCTGGCGATGTTCGACGGCCTCAGCGAGCGATCCGTTGCGCCATGGCAATTCGCGACGCGGTGCAGGCACTGGGCATCAAGGTGCGCGCCGGGTTGCACACCGGAGAGTGCGAGGTCCGCGGCGACGACATCGGCGGGATCGGCGTACACATCGGTGCGCGGGTGAGCGCCCTGGCAGGGCCGAACGAGGTGCTGGTGTCCAGCACGCTGCGCGACCTGGTGATCGGGTCGGGACTCGAGTTCGAGGAGCGCGGAGCTCACGAGCTCAAGGGCGTGCCCGGGGCATGGCACCTATTCGCCGTCGCCTCTCGGTAGGGAAAGTGACGCTCGCCGAGCCGGTTTAAAACGGCGGCGGCTCTTCGCCGGCGATGACGGCGGCGTTATAGGCTGCCTGGTGGGGTTCGGTAGCGGTGTCCGGTGGGGGCAGTCCAGACGAACGTGCCGTCGGCGAGCTATTCGTCGCTCCAACCGCCGCGACCGGTCCAGAAGGTCTTGAGCAAGTGATGGCAGCGATTGCACGAAGAACACTTCAGGGACGAGGCCGAGCGTTCGTACTGGCGGGCTTTGCCTGACACCGAAACTTGACCCGTTCCTCGGATTAGACTTCCGCCGCGTTCTCGGAGACGCGGTATGCGCTGAACGGGGACTTGCGCGTCGCCTATCGCGCGTCACGCGAAGGTCCTCGCGACCTCGTGTCCGTCGCGAACTGGTTCACGTGCTGCGAGGTTCTTCCGGAGCTACCGTCCATTCAGGGCTGGGTCGAGGCGATGACATCGCTCGGTCGACTCATCTACTTTGACCAGCCGGGCACCGGCGCATCCGATCCTGTCACGCCCGCTGCGCTGCCGACTTTGGAGCAATGGGCCGACAGCATCACCGCGGTGCTCGACGATCTAGGAAGTCGCGAAGCGGTCCTCGTCGCGTCGAACTCCGCGTTCGCGCCCGCTGCGCTGTTTGCGGCGACACATCCGTCTCGCACCAGCGCGCTGATCGTGCTCGAAGGTTACGCAGATGCGGGCGGCACCCCACTCGTTCAAGACAAAATCCAAGCTGCGAGGGTCCGCATGTGGGGGACGGGCGAAGTTATACACGTGATGAATCCGGACATGCCCTGGAACGAGGAGATCCGGGCAACGTGGGCCCGACTAGAACGCCTCGCGGGGAGCCCTGGGACCGTTGCACTCATGATGCCTCTCGCGACGGAAGTGGACGTGCGGGCGGTCCTTCCGACAGTCCGTGTGCCGACCCTCGTCGTCCAGCACTCCGACGACGTGATCATCCCGTCCGCGAAGGGCAAGTACATCGCCGAGCACATACCCGACGCGAAATATGTTGAGGTGCCGGGCCGCAATTATCACCACATCGTTGAACCCTGGCGCATCTTTCCAGGAGATCGCCGAGTTCCTCACCGGCGAGCAGGCCGAGGTGGCCGATGACCGGGTGCTCGCCACTGTGTTGTTCACCGACATCGTGGACTCGACGCGCCGGGCCGCGGAGATCGGGGATCGTGACTGGCATGCGTTGCTCGATGCGCACGACGCCGTCGTCCGGGCACAGCTCGCCCGTTTTCGGGGCCGCGAGGTGAACACATCGGGCGACGGCTTCCTCGCGATGTTCGACGGCCCGCAGCGGGCGATCCGCTGCGCGATGTCGATCCGCGAGGCGGTGCGGTCGCTCGGCATCGAGGTACGCGCCGGGTTGCACACCGGCGAGTGCGAGGTTCGCGGCGACGACATCGGCGGGATCGCCGTGCACATCGGCGCACGCGTGAGCGCCCTGGCGGGGCCGAACGACGTGCTCGTGTCCAGCACGCTGCGCGACCTCGTGATCGGATCAGGTCTCGAGTTCGAGGACCGCGGCGCACAACAACTCAAGGGCGTGCCCGGGGAGTGGCGTCTCTTCGCCGTTGCGTCAACCTAGCGGTGGATTTCGGCGAAACTCATCTGCTGTAAGCGCTTGTGCACCCGGTGTCACCGGATACGCAAAGAACACTTTTACTCCTACTTCAATCCCAGTATCGCGGACGGGATATAACCGCAGCTCAGAGGCGGTTTTTGGCCTCCCGCCGAACCCTGTGGAGAATACGTGAAATTTCGACCGGGGTGACCCTGCAAGTCACGCTGTGGCATATCTAAATTGCCCCGCCAGCGCCCGCACGGCCCACGAGCATCCCGTGGTCGTCTGCACGCGCTTGGCCGCACACGGCGAACTGTTGCGCATCAGGCGGTCACCGCCGAGCCTGTGAAGGAGGACCACCGCCCGGCCTTCTGCACGCGTCACCGTGCGGACGTTACAAACCCACGCCGGTCGACGTCGCGCACAGCTAAAGTACGGCGGTGCTGACCTGGATCGCGCTTCTGATCCTCATCGTGATCGTGACCGCGGCGATAATCAGCAGGCTCTTCGTGCGAAGTCGGATACCTGAGCAGGGCTGGTTCGCCGATCCGCCGCGCGCGGCCACCACTTTGTCCGTGGTCGGCACGATGACCGCGGTGTTGCTCGCGTTCGTCATCTTCTTCTCGCTGCAGAGTTACCAACACGCCCGCGACGGCGCGAGCGTCGAAGGCGTGGCGGTCACCGAGCTTCACGATGTCGCCGACGTATTGGAAGGGCATTCGGGCCGGGCTCTGCACGGGGGACTTATCTGCTATTCGCGCGCCGTCATCTCCGATGAGTGGCCTGCGATGAGAGCAGGGAAGTCCTCGGAGGTGGTGCTTGCCTGGGTCGAGACGATGGGTCGGGACTTCGAGGGCATTGAGCCGACGAGCGCCAAGCAGCAGGCGGCCTACGCGCAGTGGTTCGACCAGCAGGCGCAGCGTCGCGAAGGTCGCCGCGCGCGTCTGGCCCAGGCGACGGCGTCGGTGCCACCGCCGCTGTGGTTCGTGCTGGGTGTCGGTGCCTGGGCGGTCGTCGCCTACATGTGCCTGCAAGCGGATAGGCGCGAAGGGCGTCTCATCCAGGCGGCGCCGATCGGCTTAGTCGCGATGCTGGTGACGTCGGGCCTACTGGTCGTCTTCCTCCTCGACCACCCCTACGCGGACTGGAGCGGCAGCATCCAGCCCACCGAGATGCGCCGCACGCTCTCATTCATCGACGACGGCCACCCCGCGCCGTGCGACGAACGAGGCAACCCGACGTAAAACGAGGCAACCCGACGTAAAGCGTGTCGGAACGGCGTACCCGGCGAATGGCGCCTCTTCGAGGTCGACTCTTCGTAGGGCTTGTGCAGCCGGTGGCAGCGACTACGCGAAGAACTCTTCAGCTTCCTTTTGCCCAAGCCCACGCCGATAGGCGCCAGTCCATGTCGACCTTGCGAAGCGCCACAGTGAAGAGAGAGCCGGTCTGAGTGACCTCCCTGCCTCCCAGATCGAACGTTAGGGTGGCGGGAACGACGACATACGCAAAGTCGCCGGTCACACGGATATGCCGTGGTTCGTCCAGAGTGATGTGGAAGCCGGAAGCCCCCACGTGCTCGCCCGCGGCGAGCACGTCATTCCACCAGTCCTCGCTAGCTGTTGGTCCCTGCCACACATGCGGCGACATCACGTCGAGGATCTGCATCGGGTCGGCGCATGTTCCTGCCATGGCCTCGGCGTCGCCCTCGTTGAAGGCCTCGACGTACTGGCGTACCGCCGCCATTGGATCTCTCGAAGTAGGCACCGTGTGTCTCCCCGTCGCTTATGAGCACTTCTACTATGTGTTCGTAGCACGGCTGGTTCAATGTCCTGCTGGCCCGCTGGAACCGGCACAGGCACTTGAGGTTCGACGCGTGGGTCGGGCCGCAGTCACCGTGGGGAATCGTATGGTCCACATCGCAGGCCGTGGCGGCTTCGTCACAGCCGGGGAACCGACAGGTCAGATCGCGGAAGCGCACGAAGTCGGCCAGCGCCCGCGACGGGGTGTACCCGCACTCCGGGGCCGCGTCGCGGGGATGGATCAGCGGGCGTAGCCGGGCCGACTTCGCCAACTCGGCGATCAACTCCGCCGGGATGAGGCGTCACCGGTGCCCTCGACGGTGGACTGCTCGGCGATCACGTGGATCAGCACCGCGCTGGCCGCTCGACCACCGGCCGGGCAGTCCGCGGATCCACACCGACAACTCAGCCGGTCCGCCCCGGCGGCCAACGCTCCGAACGCGTCGGCGCGGCGCTGGGCCAGGGTGCGCGGATCGGCCTCGCACACGGTGCGCGCCAACGCAGTCAACCGGTCGGCGACCGCATGCCCGTCGGGGGCGAACACGGTGGCCACGATCTCGGCCAACCCGCTGTCCACGTCACCAACGAACGCCATCAAACATGTGCTCGAGTCCGTCTGGAGGGTCCGGCATCAAGCGGGATCGAACCGGAACACCGCCAATCGTCCCGCCAGCGCCTCGAACTCATCGGGCGTGCCGTCGACGACGAGCCCGCTGCGCTTGGCGAACCCGACGCCGACGGGCACCTTGACCGCGAATGCCCGCAGTACCGGCCGCGATTCGTCGGCGGGCAACTCGACGATTCTGACCCGGCGTGACCGGCGGCCCCTGGTGAGGGTGCCCAGGCCCGCCGCTCGGGCGTTGGCCGCCCAGTCGGCGCCGGGATACCCGGCAACGGTGTACAGGCCGCCGTCATGGTCGAACGGCGTCATCGGCGTGCTGCGCGGCTTGCCGGATTTGCGGCCGGGCACCGTCAGCACCATCGACGGCCCGGCGGGCACGCCGACTCGCTGCATGGCGACCACCACCTTGTTCATCCGCTTCAGCCAGCGTGGCGGGTGTGGTTCGGACACGGCTGTCTCCTACGCCGTGAACAGGTGGCGGTGATCGGACACCCACTGCGCGAACGAGGTGGCGGCCCGATCGAGGATCTTCTCCACGTCATGGGTCACCAACGCAGGCCGGTCGACCGTCTCGGCCAGCAGGGCCATGTACGCGTCGGCGAACTCGGCCCCGAAGCCCAGACCGATGAAGCGCTGCCGCACCAGTTCTGGCGGTGCCTCCTGATAGCGCAGCGGACGACCCAGCACGGTGCCGATGGCCTCGACCATCTGGGTGTTGGTGAGCGCCTCCGGTCCGGTCATCGGCACCCGCCTGCCCACCAGTTCATCGGTCAGCAGGGCATGCGCGGCGACGGCGGCGATGTCGGGGTCGGCGATCGGCGCGGTGGATGCTGACGCGTACGGGCCACCGACTACGTCACCACCCCGGATCTGGGGCCCCCACATGCCGGCGAAGT
>JAVRPF010000041.1:0-2892 GCA_032162385.1 Mycobacterium sp. | reverse complement strand
TCAAACGATCCATGTCCTCTGGATACGCCGGCATCGAAAACCCGCTGTTCTTCCTCGACCAAACCTCGATGCTCTTCGGCGACGCCAAGAAATCCGTCGGCGACGTCACCGAAGAACTCAAGGCGCTGTGACCGCGGAACGCTAGGTGCTCCGGCGCCCTACGTCGGCGGCGGCTTCGAGAAGGGCCTGGGCCACCATCGAATTCGGCTCGCGGTCCAACACGATCAGTCCGACCGCTGGACCTGGTCCCTGCTCGACCATCGGTCGCATCGCCAACCCGTCGGGCATACCGAAGGCCTCAAGCCAGGTATGCGCAACCACACTCGCCATTCGCAGGGTCTTCATGTGCGTGTACAGGGCGCCAACCGTGTCGGTCTCCACCACTGGGTCGAATTGGGCGCCATCGGCAGCCATGTTGGCTTCGATGATGCGGCGGTTCCGCATGGCCGTGGTCAACGCACACAGTGGAAGCTCTGCCGCCTCCGCCCAACGCACTTCCGACCGTTGCATGAGCGGGTGCGCCGAGGGAGCGACGAGAACATAGCGCTCCCGATAGAGCTCGACCCGTCTCGTGCCGGGTGGTGTTTCGGCGTCCAGATACGTCAGACCCGCGTCGAGCTCGAATTCGGCTAGACGCCGCGCGATCTCGCGAGACGACATCGCCTCGACGCGGACTCTCGCGCCTGGGTATCGTTCCAGGAAACGGCTAGTGACCAATGGGCTTGCCGGAAGCGAGGTCGGCACCGCCCCAATGCGGGCCGTCACCGTCAGACCACCGCGCATCCGCTCAACGTCTGCCAGTAGCTCGTTTCGTTCGGCGAGGATCCGGTGGGCCCAGGTAACGACGCGCTGCCCTTCGGGGGTGAACCCCTCAAATCGTTGACCGCGCAACACGATAACGACGTCGAGTTCGTGCTCGAGCCTACGTATTGCCACCGAGAGCGTTGGTTGACTCACGTGGCAGGCCGACGCGGCGCGACCGAAATGGCGGTCGCGGGCCAGCGCCACCAGGTACTCCAGCTGCTGAATCGCTACCTCGCCGTGCATCCACCCACTCCGTCGTCGACACCGATAGTGAAAGACTATCGCAGCATGTCACATCGGAAAGACCAATCCATTGTCCGCCGTGGTGGCGGCTGCTAGCGTCAGTTACGTCGACAGGATGTACCGCCAAACCGATTGGTGGCAAGCCACTTTCCTACGCTTTCACGCCACGGCTACGCGCGATCGCGTCCGTAGGAGAGGCCGAATGTTGACTACTGACACCCCCTTTCCATGTCCAAATGGCTGTACCTGTGGGGCGCAACGAGAAAGGAAATCGAGGATCCATGGCAAAAGTGGTTTGCGTACTCTACGACGATCCAGTCGACGGTTACCCCAAGAGCTATGCGCGTGATGGCCTTCCGCACTTGGACGGCTACCCGGACGGGCAATCTCTGCCAACGCCGTCAGCGACAGACTTCGCGCCGGGTTCGCTGCTGGGCAGTGTCTCGGGAGAGCTCGGCCTTCGGGCCTATCTCGAGGGGCTCGGCCACGAGTTGGTCGTGACGTCGGACAAGGACGGTGAGAACTCCGTACTCGACCAGCACCTGGGCGATGCAGAGATCGTCATCTCGCAGCCCTTCTGGCCTGCCTACCTCACCGCAGAGCGGATCGCGCGAGCCCCCAAGCTCAAGCTCGCCCTGACTGCCGGAATCGGCTCGGACCACGTCGATTTGGATGCCGCGATCGACCGAGGCGTCACTGTCGCGGAGGTGACGTTCTGTAACAGCATCAGCGTCGCGGAGCACGTCGTGATGATGATTCTCTCGCAGGTCCGGAACTACCTGCCGTCCTACAAGTGGGTCATCGACGGCGGCTGGAACATCGCGGACTGCGTGCAGCGTTCCTACGATCTCGAGGGAATGCACGTCGGCACCATCGCCTCGGGCCGGATCGGCCTTGCCGTCCTGCGCCGGTTGGCACCGTTTGACGTGCACCTGCACTACTACGACAAGCACCGGTTGCCCGCCGAGGTCGAGGCCGAGCTCAACTTGACCTATCACCCGTCGGTACAGGACATGGTGCCGGACCTCGACGTGGTGACCATCAACGCGCCGCTGCACCCGGAGACCCGTGGACTGTTCAATGACGAGCTCATTGGAACGATGAAACGTGGTGCGTACCTCATCAATACCGCACGCGCACTCATCTGCGACCGCGATGCCATCGTCCGCGCCCTGGAGAGCGGCCAGCTGGCGGGCTATGCAGGTGACGTGTGGTATCCGCAGCCGGCGCCGGCCGATCATCCCTGGCGCACCATGCCCCAACACGGGATGACTCCGCATATGTCCGGGTCGTCGCTGTCGGCACAAACCCGCTACGCGGCAGGCACCAGGGAGATTCTGGAGTGCTACTTCTCCGGTCGACCCATCCGTGACGAGTACCTGATCGTCGACGGTGGGGCGCTCGCCGGTGTCGGAGCGCGGTCATACACCGCGACCGTGTGATATGTAGTCGGTCTTGTATGTAGGCGGTCTTGTATTTACGCGGTCTTGGTCAAGAGGCAGGTGAAAGCCGCCTCGGTGAGAGCCGGGGCGGCTTTCGTCTTGATCGGACCCAACCGGTGCGCGGCGGTCAATTCCGCCAAGTTGCCCACGGACCCGAGGCGGCAAGGGTTTGGCAGCTGGTCGTTGGATGGTGAGCGGTGATGATTGATACCGCATGCAAGTGAGTGGTGCTGTCGTGGTGCGGTGGGGTTGAGTTCCTAAGCGGCGTCAAGCACCCTTTGGTGGTTCTATGCTCGTGTTGACGGGCCGGAGGATTGGAGCGCTTGGCGACTCCTGTTGTCCCCGGCCCGTCCTTCCTTTGAGTCGTTGCGATTGGCGGGTGTTAGCGGCCTTGGTGCGGGTC
>JAVRPF010000040.1:0-7991 GCA_032162385.1 Mycobacterium sp. | reverse complement strand
GCTTCGTGGTGGGCGACAGCGTCTGGGACCTGCTCGCCGCACAGCGGGCCGGTGCCCTGGGCATCGGACTGCTCTCGGGTGGCTACGGCCGCGAGGAGCTCGAGCGGTCGGGCGCGTACCGCGTCTATGCCGACCCGGCCGAGATGCTGACCCGGCTGGAGGAGGTCGGCGTTCGGCCTATCCGCTGACCGTCGGCAGCGACCGCGGTGGTTGCGTCGCAGGTGGAGCACGTGTCGATCACGGTTGTGTGCGGGCGCGTGTTGTTGGGAAACGGAAGCGCTCAACCGCCGCAGCCTGGCGCTATGGCTGATGCCTCGAACGTGCGGCACGACACCATCGTGGTGCCCGAGACGATGAGCCCGGCCCAAGTAAGGGCGCTGGCGCAGCGGAAGGCTCAAGCTCAAGTCGGCGACGATGACATGGTGGCCTTTTTGCATCTCCACGGATCACGGCCGGTCGGCGGCGAGTATGGCATCGAGGTCGAGTGGCGTTACAGCTACCAGGTGATACCGCGTGGCGGCGCAGCTACCGATACGGCCGGTTGACCGCAGCGCCGGTGCGTCGGTGTTGTCTATGTTGCTATAGCGCCTCACTGCTGAATACGGCGAGATCGAATATGGCGAGTTACCGGCAGCGTATCCTCTCCCGCAACGTATTTCGACATAGAGCTGCGGCGATGATGCATCAGATGAATCAACGTAGCGGCGGGCACGTGCGCTGATCTTGGACGCGCTGCGTAATGCCTACGCCGAATTTCACGCTTTCGACAACGAGAAAGCAGCGATGCGCTACCAGCACACTTGCGAGCGATTTGGTGGGGGTCAGCGACGAGCGACCGGCACCGCGACCTCGTTGCGCCGCCGGAACGGGAGGGTCCAGGGCGGATCGTAGAACCACCCGACCGGCGTGCCGGTCGGCTCGAAGGCAGTGTCCTTCAGTGCATCCAGCAGCTCAGTGGTGCGCGCTGCGACGGCGGCGGACCCACGGTCGCCGGTGAAGCGGAGCACGGCCACCGTTTCTTCCGGAACAGTGACGAGGCCGACCTCGTCGTCGTTGGGCTCGGGCAGTGTGTCCATGGTCCAGCCGGCCGGCATGAAGAACCGGACCACTGATCCACCATCGGCGCTCGAGGTCTTCGACACCGGCGCCGTCATGGCGATCTTCTGGCCCGACTGCCGTGCGACCGGGGCTGTCATCGCGATCTTGGCGTTGCCGTGGTTGCCGCCGAAGATGTAGCCGGCGAGGCGCCGGAACCCGTCGCTGAGGGCCTTGTCCTCATCCCCGAAGACTGTCGTCTCGGCGGCGATACGGGGTCCGTAGCTCCGGATCTCAAGGCCGATCACTTTCTCGCTCGTGTAGCGCGGCTCCTCGGTGCCGAAGCGCAACCCCACTACCGAACCGGCCTCTTCGGCCACCCGCGCGACCAACGATCCAATTCTTCCCAACATGGCGCCAGGCGTACCCCGTCCGGCCGCCGTTTACGCCCGGCGGCGCGAAGGGGTCCCAGCGCTGGAGCCACTCTCGGGTGCGGATACGCGCCGCGGCGATGGCGCCGGCGACGTCGCCGTCGGAGATCAGCCTAATCCGGGCGTCGGTCTCGCGGACCTGCGCGATCACGCAGCGGAACCATCGTCGGGAACTTCTGGCTGAGCGGATCCAGACTCTTTATCCGCTTATCCGCGCTTGCGGGACAGCGGTGGGTACACCCGTGATTGTTTGGTCACGGCGTCGAGCTGGCCCTGAGTGGCCTCAAGCAGGTAGCGCCAGGACTTCGCGAACTTCTCCACGCCCTCGTCCTCGAGGACGATGAACACGTCGGTCAGGTCGACGCCGACCGCTTCCAATTTGTCGAAGACTTCCTGCGCTTCGCCGGCCCGGCCGGTGACCGTGTCGCCGGTGATGACGCCATGGTCGGCAACAGCATCGAGGGTCTTCGCCGGCATGGTGTTCACGGTGTTCGGGGCGACCAGCTCGGTGACGTAGAGGGTGTCCGAGTAGTCGGGATTCTTGACCCCCGTCGAGGCCCATAGCGGGCGCTGCACGCGCGCGCCGTTGGACTTGAGCGATTCGTACCGGTCGCCGCCGAGGAAGACGTCCTGGTAGGCGGCGTAGGCGAGGCGGGCGTTGGCGATGCCGGCCTGCCCGCGCAGCGCCAACGCCTCCTCGGTGCCGATCTGCTCCAGCCTGTCGTCGATCTCAGTGTCGACCCGGGAGACGAAGAACGACGCCACCGAATGAATCTTCGACAGGTCGTAGCCGGCTTCCTTCGCGGCTTCCAGCCCGGCCAGGTAGGCGTCCATCACGGCCCGGTGCCGTTCGACGGAGAAGACCAGCGTCACGTTGACCGAGATGCCCTCGCCGATCACCGCGGTGATGGCCGGCAGGCCGGCTTCAGTGGCCGGGATCTTGATCAGCAGGTTGGGCCGGTCGACGATCTTCCACAGCTCGATGGCCTGCAGGATCGTCTTGTCGGTGTCGTGCGCCAACCGCGGATCCACCTCGATCGACACCCGGCCGTCCACACCGCCGGTCGCCCGGTAGACCTCGGCGAACAGGTCGCAGGCCTCCCGCACATCGTCGGTGGTGACGGTGCGGATCGTCGCCTCGACATCGGCGCCGCGCACGGCCAGTTCGGCGATCAGCTCGTCGTAGGCGTTGCCCGCCGAAAGCACCGCCTGGAAGATCGACGGATTGGTGGTCACCCCGACCACGCACTTGGTGTCCCTGAGCTCGGCCAGCTTGCCCGACCTCAGCCGATCGCGGGACAGGTCGTCAAGCCACACGGACACACCCGCCGCAGACAACGCGGCGAGATTGGGATTCTGAGTCATCGATTGCCCTTCTGCTAGTTCTCCAGTGATCGTTCAGCGGCTGCGACGACGGGCCTCCGGGTGAAAGCCGAACTCCCTGAACAGCGTATTGCGTCGGCGGACGCGCCATCATGCTCAAGGGACACCACGGGGTCTGCGGTGAGCGCGGCGAAGGACGCGAAACCGACAGGCTCGGTATCGAGCAGACCAGTGTGGCCATGTCCAGGCATGTCGCGGGTGATACGGATGGCCGGAATTCTGCGGGGAGGAGGTCTTTCGATTGCTTGCAGTCTCCTCCACGTCCGTCCCTCGCTCACCGACGCCGAACTCGATTGGGGCTGCCGCACGGCGAACTGTACGGGTTTCCCAGTCGTGCTGGGGTTTTCGCGGCCTTCTCGATGCCGGGCGAGAATTGGTTCCGCATCTTCGGCGCCGTCCCACCCCGTCCCGAGGGCCCCAGCGCCAAGTACAGCGAGCCGACCCACGAAGACTTCCAGGCACTGCTCGACGGTGTCGATCATGTCGCCCCGTTCGTCGGCCGCGGGAGCGGTGTCTTGGACCGTTGGACGGAGGGACGCAATCCGATGCCTGGTAGCGATCAGGCTAGCCCTGCGGTCGCTGCCAGCCGGACGCCCCGCTGAGTGGAATGCCGAGTCCGTGCGGACGCCGCCTGCTCGCGCGAACGGCCAGCCGCGGTACGCGGCTACTTCGATCATGAACCTGGCGTTCTCGCCCTTGCGGCCGAAGTCTGGCGCCTGGATGGCCGAACGGGCCGGCCGGTGCTCGCCGAACCGCTCGGCCCAGACTTGGTTGAACACGGGCCGGTCACGCTGAAGATCCCGCATGACGATGCCGACCGCACCACGTCGGTCAGCGCCGCGCCGGTGGCGGCGAGGATCGCCGAGGTTGTCAAAGATCTGTTCAGCCTCGGCCCGCGCGTCCTCGGGGATGGCGTGGTGCAGCGGGTTGTCCCCAAACAACGCGGACACGTGGATCCACCGTCCGTGGCACGGATTGCGGCTGGCGCGCGACTGGGAATTCGGGTGGACGACCCTGCCCGCTCACGACGACGGTGTACTGGCGTGGGTGCGGCTGGACACCGTGGGCGGCGAAGCACCGCTGGACCTTCCGGTTGTTCCGGTCCGGCCCACCGGCTGCACGCCGTCACCCGGCAGGTCGGGGTCTGCGAGCCCGACGACATCATCGCCAACCGGCTCGACCCCGGCACGGCGCGGGGTTCCACCCCTACTCATTCATGCACCTTGATGTGCTCGAGGACAATCACTACAACCGCCATCACTGTCTCGTCCAGTTGAAGATTGCGATAGATACCTGGCTCTTGCTGAGGTTCGCCATCTACGTTTGGACGATCCCCGCGCGATTTGTCCAGATTTACCTTGCGATTTCGGTGCCGCGAGCCACTCGGCTGGACGTGACCCCTTGATCGCTCGGGGTTGCCAACGGTCAGCGGGAGATCCGGTTTGGACGGGCATCAAGGGTTCGGATCGCTGAACACGAGGGGTTCCTGTCAACAGTCACTCCCGACGGTCGGTCCGGAATCACGTTGTGCTCTTGGTGCGCCGGCTCCTCGGGTGATCAAAAGGGACAACTGGGACGGCCGGCGGCGTGGCGGCCCCGCGGGGCGAGACAACCGCGCGCCCTGAGCGCCGAAAATCAGCTAATTTAACCAAGGTTCGAGCTGGCGTTTGCCCGTCTAGTCGACGCCTGGGCAACCGGTCGCCGCGACAATTCGGCGGCAGCGAATTAGCGCCAATCCCCGAACGTATCAAGCAGCCGCGCGCGGAAGATGGGATCAAGCTGCTCGTCGCGAATCTTCCCGACCGTGCTAACGGTTGCCCGGAACTGCTGGAGGTAGTTCTGGCAGCCGTCGCATTCCAGCAGGTGTAGGTCGAAGCGGGCCCGTGTCTCCGGGTCCAACGACTCATCCAGATAGGCGGTCACGAGTTCGACCAGTTCGTTGCAGTCCATCGGCCCAGTGCTCACGAGACCTCCGCCAGGTAGTCTTCGAGCACTTGGCGTACCGCTGCCCGCCCACGGTGCAGCAGGACCCGCTGGTTGGCGACGCTAATCTGCAGCAGCTCGCACACCTCGCCGGAATCGAATCCGAGTATGTCACGCAGCGTGACGACGATCCGCTGCCGTTCCGGTAGTTTGTCGAGCTCACGGCGGGCGACGGCGACCAGCTCATTGCCCAGTACGGATCCTTCGGGGGTGTCGGGGAAGGGGGACGGCTCCGCGTGCTCCTTCCAGTGGCCAGGCCATTTCGGAGCGTCGGGTGGACGAAATCGTGCCGGATCGACGGTGCCGCCGGTGTATGCGGCGATCTCGGCATCGGCGTCACGGCGTTCCCGGATACCGCGGGCCTTGGCGATGTTGATCATCACCGTGAAAAGCCAAGTACGTATTGTGGATCGGCCCTCAAACTTGGAAATCCCTTTCAGCAGCGCGATCCAGGTTTCCTGGACCACTTCTTCGGCGATCTCGTGGCTGGGCACATACCCGCGCGCCACCCGCAGCATCGACGGGGTGTGCTGGTCAACCAGCTCGGCGAACACCGCCTCATCACCGGTGTGCAGCGCTGCTACTAACGCCAATTCGTCTACGGTGCCCGGCATCGGTATCGGATCCTTAATTCCAGTCACGGTGCTGGCGTCGTTACCGTCGGCATCGATATCGGTCTCGATCGTCGGTCCACTGCCGCGGCCGGCGACGGCCAGGCGGGCAGCGTAGGCGAGCGCGCTGAGACCCCACAGTGTGGCCACCAACAACAGCCAGCGGCCCAGGAAGGGTTGCTGAGTTTGCCCGGTGGCCGCGAGGTAGGTGAATTTTCCCTGCTGGATGATTCCGGGGAAAAACAGCAGAAACGACAGCCCGGTGCCAATGGCAGGGACCCGAAGATAATTCAGCGGCGACACCCGCGGCGGTGATGCGACCCGGCGCCCGCGCATCGCGGCCAGTGCGGCGGTGAGCGAACGGTCGGCCAGCGCATAGAGCGGAAACAGGACCAAGTCGTGGCCAATGACCGCGGCGAGGAACCAGACCAGGATCGATTGCCACCACACCTCGCGGTTCCACAACGCGGGTGCACCCATGACCAGTACCACGTATCCGGCGAGCGCGAACGAGGCGATGGTGGCCAGCAGGTGCAGCGGGTTGCTGCCGTAGAAGGCGGTGAACCGGGTAATCAGGGCGCGCATCTCAGCGCTGCCCGAATTCGATGGAACGCACCCATTTGGTGTTGTGCACGCCCGGCAGGGCCGGCACGATGATTCGCGCGGGATAGCCGTGGTCGGGGGACAGGTCGACCCCGTTGACGCGAAGGGCGAGCAGGGAATCGGGATTGCCCACCTGATTGGCCTGCAAGACGGCGTGGTTGAAGGCGCCAAACCGTTCCAGCGACCACACCGTGGCTCGGGCCGGGTCGGGTATGCCGGCGAGGGCGGCCAGATCCCGGAGCCGGACTCCGCTCCAGGTCTCGGTGGTCGACCAGCCCTCGACGCAGGCGATCGGCAGCTCGGCGGTGTGCTGGGGCATCCCATCGAGGGCCGCCCGGTCCAGCAGCAGCGGCTCCGCCGGGCCGTGCAGTGTCAACCGCCAGTCGCTGCCGGTATCGGCGGGCGCGATCGCGGCGGCCGCAGCGGTTCGGTTGACCTGGAAATCGTTGGGGCCACTGCCGCGGCTGCGACCCCGGGGCAGCAGCAGCGCCGCGCTGCGGGTGAACCCGCCGATCGTCTGGCCGGCGGTAAGCACCGCGACGAACAATGAGCCGGCCCCCACCAGCGCGAGGGCGCCGCGGCGGCTCAGCGTGGGCGGTGCGGGGTTGGCGGCGACCAGCCCGTCTGGATCGGGCGGTTCGGGCTGGGTGTCGGCGCGGGAGGTGCGCAGCATGGTTCGAAAGGATCGGGAACGCAGGCCGGTGATCATGCGCGGCAGTTTGATCGCCACGTGGGTCACGAAACCGGCGATGAACACCCACGCCCCGTAGTAGTGCGCGGTGTAGAAGCTGAACCCGAAGATGTAGTCGTACTGGATGTTGAGCACCCCGGTGGCGATCTCAAACAGGATCCCGCCGACCAGCAGCAACAACGACAGCCGCTCCAGGAGTTGGGCAATCGACCGTAGTGGAGGCCAGGCGAACAGCCGCGGGATGACCGACCACAGTTTGGCCAGCACCAAGGGGATGATGATCAGACCCAACCCGACATGCACACCCTGGGAGAGTCGGTAGACCCACGAGGGTCGACTCGGCCAATCGAAGGTGGGCAGCGTCAGCCATCCGACGTGTCCGGGGATCGCCTGGCCGAATTGCGGACCGTAGGCGATGTAGGACAGCAGTCCGGTCAGGATCACCACCGGCAACCCGATCAGCAGCGCCGAGCCGAATATCGAGGTCAGCCAGGGTCCCCGCAACGGGCTTCGCCACCGCTGCACCAGGCTGACCCCCGGCGGGCGTCGGCGCTCCAGCGCCCGCCACAACCCCGCCGGAAAGGCATAGACAGGCTCAGTGATTTCGAGAGCCTCGCCATTAGTGACGGGTGGATCCTCCGATCGATGCGCTTCGGAATGTCCCCCCGACGCCTTTGGCGGCGGACTCTGTGCGGTCATCGAGTCTCCGATCAGAGTCAGCGCGCTCAGCCGAGCACAACGCAGCGACCGACGTCGCAGTGGTGTGAGCTTTGTACCTCACTACGGTGCTCCAAATCGGCCGAAGCGTTACAACGACGACCTGCGGTGGGTAGACGTGGGCCGAACCCCTCAGGGAACCTCGCCACGCGCCGATTCTGCGCTCTGCACTGCCCGCGACTGTGCAGCGACTCGCCATGTAATTCCGAACTTCGCCACACACTCGCCAACTAATTGCGGAATTCGCCAATTAACTCCGTAACGGACACCGCTGCCCCTTGTGTGAGGTGAACCGGCTTATCGGGCTGCACGACTCGAACGGTGTGGCCCACGCCTGCGACAGCGACACCCGGTGCTCGAGGCCGTCGTCGGTGACGTAGCCGATCTCGAAGCCGCCAACACCGACCGGCTCAGCCGCCCGCCCCACCTCAGGGGGTAACGCAGTCACAGATCAACATTGTTCGCCGCGAGCGGTCCGCACCCCGGTAGCGACTCGCAACCTAAATCCGGACGTCGCAAGATCCGTCGCAACCTAAG
>JAVRPF010000039.1:0-4139 GCA_032162385.1 Mycobacterium sp. | reverse complement strand
GTCGGCGGTCGGGTGCGCCCGGCCGACCGATCCGTGGGAGCCGACGCGCTGGCCCGGGCGTTGGCCGCCATGGACCGTTCGGGTTACGTGGATCCCGGGTTCGCAATGGACTCGGCGTGGCGCGGCGCGCTGCCACCGGACAGCGGGTTCGTCCACCTCGACGACGTGCCCGCCAGGGTGGTTCTCGACCTCGCCCAACGCGGGGTCGCGCTGGCCAAGGAGCACAGCAGCGCGCACGGCCCGCCGGCGTCGTTGCTGGAGCAGGAAGTCGTCGCCGTCAGTTCCGGTGACACCATGGTTGGCATCCCGATGCGATGCGTATTCGCCCTGACCGCAATGGGATTCCTGCCACAGTCCAGCACCGCCGACGAGTTCGCGCCGGAGTCGGTGACGGCCGACGAGGTGGTGCGGGTGCGGGTACTCCCGGCCTGGCTTCGCATCGACGCGCGGTTCGGCACCGTGTACCGCCGGCGCGGCGACCCGGCGGTGGTGTTGCGCTAGCGGATCCAGGCCGCGGCGTCGGGTGGCAGCTTGCCGTCCACCAGCGCGTCGCTCGCGATCAACAATGCGCCGTCGGGCAGCGGCACCGGGCGGGTTCCGGCGTTCACCACGCACACCACGCCGTCGGCGCCCCCGAACGCCAGCACACCCTCCGGTGCCTCTTTCCACTCGACGCCGTCGCCGAAAACGCCTCGGCCGTGGCGCAATTCGATGGCACGGCGGAACAGCGACAACGTCGAACCGGGCACGCCGTCCTGCTTCTCGACCGTCAACCCCGACCAGTCCGGCGGCGTCGGCAGCCAGGTGTCCGTCGTGTCAGAGAACCCGAACGGGGGAGCCTCGCCCGACCACGGCATCGGCACCCGGCAGCCGTCGCGCCCGCGTTCCTCGTGATGGGAGCGTTCCCACACCGGGTCCTGCAGCACGTCGTCGGGCAGGTCGACGTTGGGCAGGCCGAGTTCCTCGCCGTTGTAGACGAACACCGTGCCGGGCAGAGCCAGCATCACCAGGGCCATCGCCCTGGCGCGGGCCAGCCCGGCGGCACCGTCACCGTAGCGGCTGACCTCGCGTTCGACGTCGTGGTTGGACAGCGTCCAGGTGGGCGCCGAACCTGCGAGATCGGCTGCCGCCAACGAATTCTCGATCGCCACCCGGACCTCGTCCGCATCGAAGTCGGCCCGCACCAACCGGAAGTTGAACCCGAGGTGAAGTTCATCGGGCCGCAGGTACTTGGCGAACTCCGCGTTGTCGAACACCCAGATCTCACCGACGGCCACCGCATCGGGATGGTCGTCGAGCACCGACCGGATGGCGCGGTGGATGTCGTGCACGCTGTCGTGGTTGAACCGCGGGTCGTCGTCGTGGAGCGCGAGCATCGGCAGATCGGGGTTGGTCATGTCCGGCAGGCCCGGCGGCTTGGCCATGCCGTGAGCGACGTCGATGCGGAATCCGTCCACCCCGCGCTCGAGCCAGAACCGCAGCGTCTTCTCCAGGTCGTCGAAGACCTCGGGGTTCTCCCAGTTGAGGTCCGGCTGCTCGGCGTCGAACAGGTGCAGGTACCACTGGCCCGGGTTGCCGTCCGGCTCCTCGACCCGCGTCCACGCCGGGCCGCCGAACACCGACACCCAGTTGTTCGGCGGGTGCAGGCCGCCGGGCCCCCGTCCGTCGCGGAAGATGTAGCGCTCGCGCTGCGCGGTGCCCGGACCGGCCGCCAGCGCGGCCTGAAACCACGGATGCCGCGAACTGGTGTGGTTGGGGACGAGGTCCATCGTGATCCTGATGCCGCGGCCGTGCGCCGCGTCGATCAGGCGGTCCAGCGCACCGATGCCGCCGAACAGCGGGTCGACGTCGCGCGGGTCGGCGACGTCGTAACCGTGGTCGGCCATCGGCGACACCATCACCGGGTTCAACCAGAGCGCGTCGACGCCGAGACCGCTCAGATAGTCGAGTCCGGCCGTCACTCCGTCGAGGTCGCCGACACCGTCACCGTTGCTGTCGCGGAAGGATCGCGGGTACACCTGGTAGAAGACGGCGCGGGACCACCACGCGTCGCGAGAGTTGGTCACGTCCGCCCATCATGCCGGAAATCAGAACGTCGAGTTGACCATCGATTGGGCGGCCATCTCCAGGTACTGCAGCAGGGCCCGGCGGTGTTCGTCGTCGAGGGTCTGCGCGTCGATCTCGGCGATCGCGGTGTGCATGCATCGCAACCAGGCGTCGCGCTCCAGGAAGCCGATCCGGAACGGCGCGTGCCGCATCCTCAGCCGCGGATGGCCGCGCTGATCGGAGTAGGTGCGCGGACCGCCCCAGTACTGCTCGAGAAACATCCGCAGCCGCTCCTCGGCTCCGTCGAGGTCGTCGGGCGGGTATATCGGGCGCAGGATCTCGTCCTCGCGCACCAGCTGGTAGAACCGCGACACGATGGCCTGAAACGTCTCGGCGCCACCGATCTCCTCGTAGAACGACCGCTGAACATCAGTCACGGCTTCATTGTCCACTCGGAGGGCAGGAGCGGAGCGACCGGGGAATCGGTTCAGCGTCTGTAGCCTCGGCGAAGGCGGTCGTCGTCACCCGGCGTTCACCAGACTGACCAGCGAACACCGCAGGAATTGTCGTGCAGTCCGCTCCGATCCATGGTGGACTGTCTTCTCGGAGGACGTATGTCGCAGCGAAGGAGTCGCGGCCACCGACAACACGGGACCGCGGTGGGTCTAACGGGCCCGTCGATCGGTCCTGCCCAGACGCCGCCCCTGCACGGTGTCGAAACGTGTCCACCCAGCAACCAGGCGTCCATCTGGGGCCGTCGTCGGGTGCTGTTGCTCAACTCCACCTACGAACCGTTGACGGCGCTCCCCGTGCGGCGCGCGGTGATCATGCTGATGTGCGGCAAGGCCGACGTCGTGCACGACGATCCGTCCGGTCCGGTGATCCACTCGGCCACGCGCACGATCGTCGTGCCCTCGGTGATCCGGCTGCGTTCCTTCGTGCGGGTGCCCTACCGCGCCCGCGTCCCGATGACGCGGGCGGCGCTCATGCATCGCGACCGGTTCCGCTGCGCGTACTGCGGCGCGAAGGCCGACACCGTCGATCACGTGGTGCCGCGCAGTCGCGGCGGCGATCACTCCTGGGAGAACTGCGTGGCTGCCTGCGCGACGTGCAACCACCACAAGGCCGACCACATGCTCGCGGACCTGGGCTGGTCGCTGCGGTCGACGCCGCTGCCGCCCAAGGGACAGCACTGGCGGCTGCTGTCGTCGGTCAAGGAGCTCGACCCCGCCTGGGTGCGATACCTGGGTGAGGGCGCGGCCTGACGGTGTCAGTCTGCTCGTCGCGCAAGCGCTCGTCGCCGCTCTGCTGATACGGTTTCCGTCGTGAGCACAGCCTTGGCCCATTCGCTCTTGGGCGGCGTTCCGCTATTACTCCTGCTGGTGTTGATTGCCCTGATCTGGTCCCGCAAGGGCCCCCACCCCGTGACGTACGAGTTGTCCGAAGAGTGGACGCACGCGCCGATCCTGTGGGCGGCTGACGAACCCGCGGACCACGGCCACGGCGGCCACGGTTCGCACCTGACCGTGGGAGGTGGCGCAAGTGGCAAGTGGTGAGGTCGCGAAACTCGTTGATCAGGCCAGCCTGCCGGTCGGCTACGCCGTCACGACCAGCGGGCGGATCTCCGGTGTCACCGAGCCCGGTGAGCTGTCGGTGCACTACCCGTTCCCGGTCAAGGACCTCGTCATCCTCGACGACGCCCTGAAGTACGGGACACGGGGTTCGCAGGCGCGCTTCGCGGTGTACCTCGGCGACCTGGGTGAGGACACCGCCGCCACCGCCCGCGACATCCTGGCCAAGGTGCCCACACCCGACAACGCGGTGCTGCTCGCGGTCTCGCCGAACCAGAAGGCCATCGAGGTGGTCTACGGCGCGGACGTCAAGGGTCGCGGCATCGAGGAGGCCGCCCCGTTGGGCGTCTCGGCCGCCGCAGCGTCGTTCAAAGAGGGCAACCTGATCGACGGCCTGATCAGCGCCGTGCGCGTGCTGTCGGCCGGCGTCTCACCCGCCTGACCCCCCTACGCACCAAGACAGAAGCCACAGTCGTCAACTTTCGCTGACGGCCGTGGCTTCTGTTTCGGCGCGGGGCTGGG
>JAVRPF010000038.1:0-5745 GCA_032162385.1 Mycobacterium sp. | reverse complement strand
GGAACTCGCGGCCGTCGTCGGTGCGTACCCCGACGCAGCGCCCGCGTTCGACGAGATACGACTTCACCCACGCCGACGTCTCGACGGCACCGCCGTGGTCGGTGATATGGGCCGCAAGGGCTTTCGGCAACGCGCCAGACCCTCCCACCGGCGTGGCCCAGCCGTAGGCCAGTCGGCCGGCCATGATCGCGGCAGGCAGTGCGCCGGTGCCGGGTCTCTCCGGTGGCTGCATGGTGGCGAAGGCCATCCAGGTCATCACCCGACGCGCGACCGGGTGGTGAAACGTCGCGGCGATCACCTCACAGGCACTGCGGCGCCGCAACTGCTCGTAGCTGTGTGCCCACGGCGCGTCGGGCAGCGGAAGACCTGCGGACAGGTGGGCGTGCGCGATCCGCTGACCGGCGTTCCAGTCCTCGATCATGGTGACCAGGGCGTCGGCGTCGGTGCGCGAGTAACGGGCGAACTCGGCGGCGGTGGCGGTCAGATCCGGGTGCACCGTCAGCAGGTCGCCGTCGGCCAGTGGGAAGACCACCGCAGGGTCGGTGACGATGTAGTCCAGCCCGTAACGGGCGATGAGTCCCAGCTCGTCGTCGCGGATCAACGGATTCGACTGGAGCACGACGTGTGCCGTCGAGCAGGAGTCGTGCTGCCACCCCGGGAGGGTGAGCTCTTCGGTCACGGTGTTGCCGCCGATCACGTCGCGCCCCTCCAGCACGGTGACGGATAGACCGGCCTCGGCGAGGTACGCGGCGCACACCAGCGCGTTGTGCCCGCCGCCCACCACGATGACGTCGCTGACCGGCCGGTTCGCTGAGGTCGAGGGCACTTTCGTCCTTCCGTCGAGAGCTTTCCTCCTGCTACGGTAGGAGTGAACGCAATCGTTTGCAATCACCTGTTCCAGGAGGTCTCACTTGGACGAGTACGTCGCTTCTGCCCGTTCGCACTGGGGCCCCCGGTTCACCGCCAACGGTGTTCCTGCGGCCGACTTCGCCCGCGTCGTCGATGGGCTGGAGTCCTGGGACGACTGGTGTGCCGCGTGGTCGGCCGCGGCCAGCATCCACGAGAATCTCGGGATCGAAGCACTCGAACAGGGCCGCCTGCGGTCCGCGGGGGCGCATCTGAGCACCGCGGCCGTGGTGTATCACTTCGCGAAGTTCGTCTTCGTCCGCGACCTGGTGCAGATGCGCGCCGCCCACCAAGCGGCCGTACGGTGCCTCGATGCCGCACTGCCACACCTGGATCCGCCGGGCCAACGGATCGAGATGCCGTTCGAGGGCTCGACGATCTACGGGATCCTGCGCAAGCCCGAGGGGCCGTCACCCCATCCGGCCGTCATCCTCGTGCCGGGGCTGGACTCGACCAAGGAGGAGTTGCGGGCTACCGAGGAACTCTTTCTCGACCGCGGCCTGGCCACGTTCAGTGTCGACGGCCCCGGGCAGGGCGAGGCGGAGTACGACCTGCCGATCCGTGCGGACTGGGAGGTGCCCGGCCGGGCATTCGTCGATGCCCTCATCGCACGCGACGACATCGACGCCGATCGCATCGGCGTGTGGGGAGTGAGCCTCGGCGGGTACTACGCACCCCGCATCGCGAGCGGGGACGAGCGGATCAAGGCATGTGTAAGCCTGTGTGGCCCGTACACCTTCGGTGAGAACTGGGACATCATGCCTGCGCTGACCCGGGAGACGTTCGCGGTCCGGTCGCGCTCGAAGGACGCCGACGACGCCCACGCCTTGGCGCTCACACTCACGATGCAGGGTCGCACGGCGTCCCTGCGCTGCCCGACGCTGATCGTGGCAGGCAAGAAGGACCGGCTGATCCCCTGGCAACAGGCCGAGCGGCTGCACCGTGAAGTCGACGGGAGCGAGTTCCTTCTGCTCGAGGATGGCAACCACGGCTGCGCCAATGTGGTTGCCGCGCACCGGTATCGCACGGCGGACTGGATGGCGGCCCGCCTGAAGGCGTGACCGGTCAGGTCTGCGCGTCGATCGCTGCCGCGATGTTGTCGTGCGTGAACGGCAGTGCCCGGACCCGGACACCAAGAGCATCGGCAAGCGCATTGCCGATCGCGGCAGGCACCGGTCCCTGAGTCGCCTCACCCGCGCCGAGCGGCGGCTCGTCGGGACGGTGCAGCAGATGGACTTCGACCGGGGGCACCTGGCTGAACCGCGCAATCGGATAGGACTCCCAGTCGGTGCTGGTGATCGACTGCCGGTCGAACCGGACCTGCTCGAACAGCGCCCAGCTGGTGGCCTGGATCGCGCCGCCCTCGATCTGGTTGCGCACCCCGTCGACGTTCACGGCCCGACCGACGTCGACGGCGATCGTCAGGCGGGTGACGCGCAGCCGGTCGGTGGCCTCAACGTCGGCTACGACGGCGCAGTAGGAGCCTCGGTTCTTGTAGCGACAGAACGCCACGCCCCGGCCATGGCCGTCCGGCAGTGGCGTTCCCCAGTCGGCCGCGGCGGCGGCGGTGATCAGCACCTCACGCGCGCGAGGGTCTGGCAGGTGGTCGAGCCGCATCTGCAGCGGGTCGCGTCCGATCGCCAGGGCCACCTCGTCGATGAGAGATTCCGTGGCGAACGTGTTGAGGTGACTGCCCAGCGAACGCAGCGACGACGTCCGGATCGGCATCGTCAGCAGCCGGTGAACCGTCACGTCGACCCTCGCAATGTCGTAGTACGGCACCGAGTTTCGCGCCGAGCCGTAACCACGGTCGGCAGGCGGATCCACTGCAGGAGGCAGCATCGCGACACCCTCGCGATGGGCGTCGGCCAGGAGGCCGTGGCGGGGCGCATAGCCGGGCCGAGCCGTGTGGCCGTTGCTCCACAGCTCATACGACCAGTCGGTGATCGTCCCGTTCTCGTCGACGCTTGCCGTGACGTCGGCGACCATGGCGGGGCCGAACGGTTCCCAGGACAACTCGTCGGCGCGGCTCCAGAGCACCCGGACGGGCCGGCCGGGAACCCGCATCGCCAGCAGCGCGGCGTCCATGGCGACGTCGTCGGCGGCATTGTGGCCGTAACTGCCCGCGCCCTCGACGTGCTGGACCACGACCTTATCGGGACGCAGATCCAAGGTCGCCGCAATGGCACGGCCCAACGTGAACACGCCTTGACTGTGGCTCCACAGGTCGAGCCGTCCGTCGTCGTATTTCGCGATGGCACAGCTGGGGCCGATCGACCCGTGCGCAAGGAACGGCCTCGAGTAGGTGGCGCCCACTACCGCCGACGCGTCGTCGTGCCGGGCGGCGTCGTTGCGAATGAGGCTGGTGTCGGCCTCTGCGCTCCGCAACCAGCCATCCAGGTCATCGGGATCGGGCAGCTCGATGCCCGCCGACCACGACGCTGCGGCCGCCAATGCCTCGGCCGCCCAGGTGGCCTGCCCCTCGCGCCGGGCGAGGACGCCCAGGAAGTCGCCGTCGCGCACCACATCCTCGACACCGGGCATGGACGCAACCTTGGCTAGGGAGACGTCTTCGAGGTGCGCCCCCGGACCGGGGGGCCGCACGACCCGGGCGTGCAGCATGCCGTCGAACTCCAGATCGTGGATGAAGCGTGGACGGCCGAGCACCTTGTCGGGTAGGTCGACACGGGCCAGGTCCTTCGATGTGGGAGCGGCAAGCTCGACGTCGAGGGACGGGTCCCCGACCCGGACGTGCATGTCGACGATGCCGGACAGGTCGGCATACGATCCGATGCGGGAGCCGTCTTGGGCCGTGAACACGCCGGACTCCAGCCGGACCTGCGCGACGTCCAGTCCCGCCTTGCGCGCGGCCGCCCGGCGGAACAACTCGCGCGTCTCCGCGCACACCCGCCGGACCGCCGCACCGGAGACCGTGATCGACAGGCTACCGGCGGTCAGGCCCTCATCCGGTGACGACACCGTGTTGGTCGCGGCGGCCTGGACGGTCTCAGGCGGAACATCGAGCTCGTGGGCTGCGATCTGAGTCAGGGCCGTGAGGATCCCCTGCCCGAGCTCGACCTTGCCGACGCGCAGCCCGATCGCGCCCTCGTCGGCGACGGTCAGCCACGTCGAGATCCATGGATTGGTGACAAGCGAGGCGGGCAGCTCTGGTGTCATGTTGCCGAACCCGCCGCCGCGAGCACGGCGTCGACGAAACGCAAATGCGTTCCGCAGCGGCACAAGTGGCGTTCCAACGCCGCCGTCACCTCGTCGCGCGTCGGCCGGGGATTGTCACGCAGGAGCGCGGCGGCGCTCATGATGATGCCCGCGATGCAGTAGCCGCACTGCGCGGCCTGCAGCTCCAGGAACGCGGACTGCACCGGGTGCAGGGCGTCCGGCCGGCCGAGTCCGACGAGCGTTCGCACCTCGCCCGCGACGTACTCGACTGGAGTGTCGCACGCCGGTGTCGGGAGACCATCGATCCAGACGACGCACGCTCCGCACTGGCCGAGTCCGCAGCCGAATTTCGCCGACTTGTCGCCGATGTCGTTGCGCAACACCTCCAACAAGGATGTGCCCGACGGAACGTCGACGTGGTGCTCGCGACCGTTGACGGTCAGCTGGAATGAGGCCACGTCACCGTCTCCAGAGTTGGCGGGCGCTGTTGTCTCAGGCGTGGCTCGAAGCCGCCCAGTAGGTGGGGTCGGCCTGGCTCGCGGCGAGCTCGTCGGCCGTCTCGAAGCCGGGGGCCATCGACGCGGACGTGCCTGCCATGTACTGGTGATGATCGATGCCGAGCAACCGGATCCAGCTCTGCTGGCCGAATGTCAATGCGATACAGCAGCCCAGCTCGACCAATTCCGGCTCGGAGAAATTGGCGCGCAGACGATCCCAGAGTCCGTCGAGGTCCTGGCTGCCCCATGCGATGGCCTCGGCGTACGCGAGCGCGGCCTTGTGGCGGTCGTCGTAGAGGTCGGACGTCTCGAAGTTGAGCAGTTGGTCGTACTGCTGCTCGTGCAGGCCTGCCGATGCCGCCTTCTCCGAGCGCTGGTTGCCGCAGAACTCACACTTGACCGTCCTGGAGATGTAGACCCGGCACAGGTCCTTGATCGCGTGTTCGACGACGCCGCTGTGGAACTGGGACTGCCAGCTGTTGGCGAAGGCCCAGAACGCCTCCGGTGAGTGGGCGCGGACCGCGGAGCTCTCGGGTCGTGGTGTGCCGTGCTTGGCGCAACGCTCCATCTCCGCCTTCATGCGCTCGTCCATCTGCTCGAGCGGTACGTAACTGATGCGCTGCGTGTTCGACGGGCCCATATCGCTCCTCAAAGCTGGCTGCAATCGATTGTAAGAGTATGTGCTGGCCCGGTCGGAGGGTCAAGACCCGCTGGCCATGCGGGCTCAGCCGGCGAGGTGCTTGTCAAGGAACGCGATGACACCATCGATCGCGCGCTCTTGCACGTCATCGACCTCGACTGAGCCGTCGCCGCCCACGACCGGGAATATGTAGCCGTGCAGTGGGTGGTCCCACGTGACCCACGTGGCGTCCTTACCGCTGGACGCCAACAGGTCGTAGCTCAGCCGGAAGATCCCCTGGAGATGGTCGTCGTCACGGCCCATCACCAGCATGGGAATCTGAATGGGCGCGATCCGCTCGAGTGCGAGCGGTTCGTTGATCCGTGAGCGTACGAACGCGGGATCGCGCATCTGCATCTCCTCGATGTTGCGGAGCTGCGTGTCCGGATTGGTGAAGGCCGTGTCATCCGGGGTGAGATCGAGGAATTCGTGATTCGCTGGCTCACAGGCGATTCCGGCCTTGAGCGGACTGTCGTACTGGGACGC
>JAVRPF010000037.1:0-7061 GCA_032162385.1 Mycobacterium sp. | reverse complement strand
GCCACGAGGTCGTCGGCGTCGACATCGATCCGGGCAAGATCGCCAAGCTGGCGTCGGGCGACATCCCGTTCTACGAGCCGGGACTGCGAAAAGTCCTGCGCGACAACCTGGATGCCGGACGACTGCGGTTCACCACCGACTACGAAGACGCCGCCGAGTTCGCCGACGTGCACTTCCTTGGCGTCGGAACCCCGCAGAAGAAGGGCGATTACGGCGCCGACCTGCGCCACGTCCACGCGGTGATCGACACGTTGGTGCCTCGGTTGCGCCGGTCCGCGGTGATCGTCGGCAAGTCAACCGTGCCAGTGGGCACAGCCGCCGACCTGGTCGAGCGGGCCCGCGCCCTCGCGCCCGTGGGCGTCGACGTCGAGGTGGCCTGGAATCCGGAGTTCCTCCGCGAGGGCTTCGCGGTCCACGACACCCTGCATCCCGACCGCATCGTGCTTGGGGTGCAACGAGATTCGCAGCGCGCGGAGGCAGCCGTCCGCGACCTGTACGCACCGTTGCTCGATGAGGACGTGCCGTTCCTGGTCACCGACCTGCAGACCGCGGAGTTGGTCAAGGTGTCGGCGAACGCCTTCCTGGCCACCAAGATCTCGTTCATCAACGCGATCTCGGAGGTGTGCGAGGCGGTCGACGCCGACGTCACGCTGCTGGCCGACGCGCTGGGGTACGACCCCCGCATCGGGCGGCGGTTTCTCAACGCCGGACTGGGATTCGGCGGTGGCTGCCTACCGAAGGACATCCGCGCGTTCATGGCCCGCGCCGGCGAGCTGGGGGCCGCACTGACCTTCCTGCGCGAGGTGGACAGCATCAACATGCGCAGGCGCACCCGCATGGTGGAGTTGGCCATGAAGGCCTGCGGCGGGTCGCTGCTCGGCGCCAACATCGCCGTTCTCGGCGCGGCGTTCAAACCCGAATCCGACGACGTCCGCGACTCGCCCGCGCTCAACGTGGCCGGCCTGCTGCAACTCAACGGTGCCACCGTCAACGTGTTCGACCCCAAGGCCATGGAGAACTCGCAGCGGGTCTTTCCCACGCTGAACTACTCGACCTCGGCGATCGACGCTTGCGAGCGCGCCGACGCCGTGCTGGTACTCACCGAGTGGCAGGAGTTCGTCGACCTCGACCCCGATCAGCTCGCCGACACCGTGCGCGCCAAAGTCATTGTCGACGGCCGCAATTGCCTGGACATCGACAGATGGCAGAAGGCGGGCTGGCGGATGTATGCGTTGGGTCGCCGCATTCCCGTGATGCCCTTGGAGCCCGCCGCGTCGTAACGTCTCGGCCATGACGGTCTACGCCCTGAACCTGTTCGACGTCGCCGACCGGGACGAATACCTGGCCTACTCCAAACGGTCGGTGGGCGAGGTGGCAGACACGGCGGTCGCGTGGTCGCGCTCGGCAAGTTCCGCGAGGCCATCCTCGGCGACGTCGCGCCCCGTCAGGTGCTGGTCCTCGTCGAGTGGGACTCCTACGTGTGGCAGCTGTTCGACCGGTTGGACGATCTGCGTCCGGTGCTTAAGCTCGATCGATGAGGCCCGCAATACGACGACACCTGCACTGGCTGGCGATGCACGGCGTGATCCGCGGCCTGGCGTCCTACGGTGCCCGGCGCGGCGAACCGCAGGGCCGGCTCATCGCCGACCCCACAGTGCGGGCCGATCCCGGGGCCTTCGCAGACGAACTCCGGGCCGTCGGCCCGCTCGTTCGCGGGCGCGCCGCCTGGCTCACCACCGACCACGTGTTGGCCCATCAATTGTTGCGGTCCGACGAGTTCGCCGTGACGTCGTTCGGCAGCACCCTGCCGAAGCCGCTGCGCTGGGTCGAGCAGAAGACCAAGGTCAAGGACCGGCTGCATCCGCTGCTGCCGCCGTCGCTGTTGTCCGTCGAACCCCCCGAGCACACCCGGTATCGCAAGACGGTGTCGTCGGTGTTCACCACCAGAGCCGTTGCCGCACTGCGGGAACGCGTGCAGCAGGCGGCCGCCGCCCTGATCGACGGGCTGGACGACGGAACCGTCGATCCCATCGTGGACATCGTCGACCGCTACTGCTCGCAGCTGCCGGTCACGGTCATCGGCGACATCATCGGCGTGCCGGACTCCGACCGGCCCCGCATCCTCGAATTCGGTGAGCTCGCCGCGCCCAGCCTCGACATCGGCCTGTCCTGGGAGCAGTACGTGCGGGTGGAGGACGGCCTGGACGGGTTCAACACGTGGCTGACCAACCACCTGCGGCATCTGCGCAGCAGCCCCGGTGACGACCTGATGAGCCAGCTCATCGCCGCCAGCGACGACGGTGCGCGGCTCAATGACGAGGAACTGCGCGCCACGGCCGGGCTGGTGCTCGCCGCCGGCTTCGAGACCACGGTGAACCTGCTCGGCAACGGCATCCGCATCCTGCTCGAACATCCCGCCCAGCTCGCCATGCTGCTCGATCAGCCCGACCTGTGGCCGAACGCCGTCGAGGAGATCCTGCGACTCGAGTCGCCGGTGCAGATGAGCGCCAGGGTCGCCCGCGACGACACCGAGGTGGCGGGCCGGACCGTCAAGGGCGGTGAACTCGTCATCCTCTACCTCGCCGGTGTCAACCGCGATCCCGCGGTGTTCGGCGACCCGCACCGCTTCGACGTCACCCGCGAGAACGCGGGCAAGCACCTGTCGTTCTCCGGGGGGAGGCACTTCTGCCTAGGCGCCGCACTGGCCAGGGCCGAGGGCGAGGTCGGGCTGCGTACGTTCTTCGAGCGGTACCCCAACGCCGCGCTGGCGGGTGCTGGAAGTCGCCGCGAAACACGGGTGTTGCGCGGTTGGTCGGCATTGCCGATCGCGCTTGGCCGAGCACGCACCGCGGTACGTTCGTAGGGTGGACTTCCGAGCCGCCCTGATCGAGGAGACCAAGACCTTCGGCGCCGTGATTCGCGCCGGTGACCCGGCGACGCCGGTGCCGGCCTGCCCCGGCTGGACGCTCAATCAGCTTTTCAAGCACGTCGGCCGCGGCAACCGGTGGAGCGCCCAGATCGTCGCAGAACGACGGCAGGAGGCGCTCGACCCGCGCGCGGTCACCGACGGCAAGCCCCCCGATGACCCCGACGCCGCGATCGAATGGCTCAACAACGGCGTGCAACTGCTCCTGTCGGCGGTCGATCACGTCGGTCCCGAAGCCCGGGTGTGGACGTTCCTCGGACGGCGGCCCGCAGGGTGGTGGATCCGGCGGCGCTTGCACGAAGCGACCGTGCACCGCGCCGATGCGGCACTGGCCGTCGGGGCCGACTACGACCTGCAACCCGAACTGGCCGCCGACGGCATCAGCGAGTGGATCGACCGGTGCACGATCCAGGCCGACCCCCACGCATCGCCGCTGCCCCGCGGTTCGTCACTGCACCTGCACGCCACCGACGACGGCCTTGGCCCCACGGGGGAGTGGACGATCACCAACGACGAGGACGGCCTGAACTGGTCGCACGACCATGCCAAGGGTGAGACCGCGGTGCGTGGCAGGGCGGTGGACCTGCTCTTGACCATCACGCGGCGCCGGACCTCGGCCGAGGCGGGCATCGAGGTACTCGGCGACGCCACTATCTGGGACGGCTGGCTGAGCCACACGCCGTTCTAACGGCCACCTGCTGGAGTTGTTTGAGCGTTGGCGGGCGTCGCCAGCACGGCGGCGATGCCCGTCGTCAATGGCACCGACAATGCCAACGCGATACCGCCGACCGCTGACCTGGCGATCTCGATGGCCACGCTCTCGCTGGTCAGCACGTCGCCGAGGGAGCGGTTGGCCACGCTGAACAACAGCAACAGCGGCAACGCGCTGCCCGCATAGGCCAGCACCAGCGTGTAGACCGTGCTCGCGATGTGGTCGCGGCCCACCCGCATCGCGCCGAGGAAGATCGCCGTGCGCGACGCGCCGTGCTCGGCGAGTTCGAATGCCGTCGACGCCTGCGTGACCGTGACGTCATTGAGCACGCCCAGCGAGCCGACGATGAAACCGGCGAGCAACAGGCCGGTGATCGACACGTTGCCGAGGTAGGCGGCGACCTCGTTGTTCTGTTCCTCCGACAGGCCGGTCAGATGTGCCAGTTCGATTGCAGCCCAGGACAACACGGCGGCCAGCAGCAGCGAGGCCAGCGTGCCGAGCAGCGCCGCACTGGTCCGCAGGCTGACCCCGTGCGCCAGGTAGATCACCGCGTACAGGATCGCCGCCGACGCCACCAGCGAGACGGGAATCGCCGGTGCGCCGTCGCGCAGAGCGGGCAGCAGAAAGACCGTCAGCACCCCGAACGCGACCAAGATGCCGACCATCGCCCGCAACCCGCGCCACCGCGCGACCGCCACGATCACCACCGCGAACACGATGGCAAGGCCGGCCAGCGGCCAGGTCCGCTCGAAGTCGAAGAACGCATAGCTGGTGACGCCGTTCTGATCCACCTGCCTGCTGAGCCGGATGTCGTCGCCGACCGCGAGACTGGGCTGCCCGGGGCCGCCGCTGAACTCCAGCAGCGTGTTGGCGCCCTTGTTCGGTCCGGAGTCGATGGCGACCAGTGACTGCACGCATCGGCCGCCGCCGGGCGGCGCCGCGACCGGAGGCGCGGTCAGGACCGCGCCCACCGAGGTGCTGCCGCAGTCCGCGAACCCGCTGGAGACCACGTGGCCGGCCTCGGTGGTAACGGCTCCACCCGCCGCGTTCTGGAACGGCAGCGGGATGTCGACCCTCTGCTGACTGGGCCACAGCAGCGCGGCTCCCGCGATGACGGCGACACCGATGGCGACCAGCAGGCCGACCACGATCTTCGCGGCCAGTGGGCCCAGCGGCGCAGGGCCGGAGGTCTGCGAGTGGGAATGCGAGTGCGAATGAGCCACCCGCAACAGGGTAGAGGCGTCCTCTGGCGGGACGGTATTACCGGCGGGCAGGAGCGCAGCGACCGGGGGATGTTACTGGCGGTAGCCCGCCAGGAAGTTGCCCAGCCGCTCGATGGCGTTGGCCAGGTCGCGGGCCCACGGCAGCGTCACGATGCGGAGGTGATCCGGTGCGGGCCAATTGAAACCGGTGCCCTGGGTGACCAGGATCTTCTCCTGCAGCAGCAGGTCGAGCACCAACTGCTCGTCGTCGTGGATGTCGTGCACCTCGGGGTCCAGCCGCGGGAACGCATACAGCGCACCGTCGGGCTTGACGCACGACACCCCGGGGATGTCGTTCAGCTTGCTCCACGCGACGTCGCGCTGCTCCAGCAGCCTGCCGCCGGGCAGTACCAGGTCCTCGATGCTCTGATGTCCGCCGAGTGCCACCTGAATGGCATGCTGCGCGGGCACATTCGGGCACAGCCGCATGTTCGAGAGCAGGCTGATGCCCTCGATGAAGCTGCTGGCGTGTTCCTTCGGGCCGGTGATCGCGAGCCAGCCCGCCCGGTAACCGGCGACCCGGTAGGCCTTCGAGAGTCCGTTGAACGTCAGACACAGCTGATCGGGCGCGACCGACGCCATCGCGATGTGCTTCGCCTCGCCGTACAGGATCTTGTCGTAGATCTCGTCGGCCAGTAGCAGCAGCTGGTGCTTGCGGGCCAGGTCGGCCATTTGCTGGAGGACCTCACGGCTGTACACGGCACCGGTCGGGTTGTTCGGGTTGATCACGACGAGCGCCTTGGTGCGGTCGGTGATCTTCGACTCGAGATCGGCGATGTCCGGCATCCAGCCCTGGGTCTCGTCGCACAGGTAGTGCACGGGAGTGCCGCCCGCAAGCGCCGTCGACGCGGTCCACAGCGGGTAGTCGGGCGCCGGGATCAGGACCTGGTCGCCGTTGTCCAGCAGGGCCTGCAGCGTCATGGTGATGAGCTCGGACACCCCGTTGCCGAGGTAGACGTCGTCGACGTCCAGGCGTGGGAAGTCTTCCACCAGTTCGTATTTGGTGACCACGGCGCGGCGCGCGGACGAAATGCCCTTCGAATCGGAGTACCCCTGGGCATACGGCAATGCCTGGATGATGTCGCGCATGATGACGTCCGGCGCCTCGAACCCGAACGACGCGGGATTGCCGATGTTCAGCTTGAGGATGCGATGCCCCTCGGCCTCGAGCCGAGCCGCGTGATCGTGCACCGGACCGCGGATCTCGTACAGGACGTCCTGCAACTTGGTCGACTGCGCAAACGTGCGCTGTCGCGGTTGGTGGCCAGTGCGCCACGGAACCTGTTGGGTGCTCACGTCCTTCATCGTCCCATCGCCGTCCAGCGAATTACCAATTACGCCGTTACCTCTTTCCGGGGCGGCGAGCACCCGGCGCGATGCCGAGGCCCAACACCTTCGGCTCCGGCTTGGCCGGCTCAGCGGATTCCCCGCTGGCGGAGGCGGTTCCGGTCTGCTCCGGCTTCGGTTCGGGCTCAGCCGGTTTCGCGGCCGGCTGGGCGGGTGCGGAAGGCGCCTTCTTGGCGCCGGGGCGGCGGGCGCCCGCAGCGATGCCGAGACCCTTGACCTTCGGCTCGGGCTTGGCGGGCGCGGGCGCTTCGGCGGGTGCTTCGGCGGGTGCCGGTGTGGGGGCGGATGCCGCCGCGGGTGCAGCCGCCGTCTTCTTGGCGCCGGGACGTTTTGCGCCACCTGCGATGCCGAGGCCCTTCACCGGCACGGTGGGCGCGGCGGGCGCTGCAGCCGCGCTCTCCGCGGCCGGAGCGGCGCTCTTCGCTCCGGGACGCTTGGCGCCGCCGGCGAGGCCGAGGCCCTTGACAGGCTTGACTTCGGCCGCCGTATCGCTCTTCGCGGCGGGTTCGGCTTCGGCGGGCTCGTCCTCGGTGGGCTTGGCCTCGGCGGGAGCAGTGTCGGCCTTGGCGGCAACAGCTTCCGCCCGCGCGGCCGCAGCCTCGGCGGCGGCCCCCTTGGCGGGCAGAGTGACGGCGCTCTTGTCCAACGAGCTCAGCAGCAGCTGGGCGACGTCGAGGACCTCGGTCTTCTCCACGTCCCTGGCAGCAGCGACGTCGTCGACGCCATCGGTCATCATCACGCGGCAGAACGGGCAGCCGGTGGCGATCTTGGACGCGCCGGTGTCCAGCGCCTCTTCGACGCGCTCGTGGTTGAC
>JAVRPF010000036.1:0-2583 GCA_032162385.1 Mycobacterium sp. | reverse complement strand
GTTCTTGTCGATGGTCACGCGCGGACCGCCGGTATGCGACTGACCCTTGGCCACGATGCTGGTGCCGCCGAAGCCGGTCTCCGAGGAGCCGATCGAGTCCGTGATGATCCGGTTGGGCAGCAGCTCGAGGAACTTCTCCTTGAGGCTGGTCGAGAACAGCGCGGCGGTGCTCGCGAGCAGGAACAGCGACGACAGGTCGTAGGTGTTGCCCTCCTCCTGGTGTGCGAGCAGCGCGTCGAGCAGCGGCCGGGCCATCGCGTCGCCGGTGAAGAACAGCAGGTTGACCTTGTGCTCGTGGATCATCCGCCACACTTCCTCGGCGTTGAATTCCGGTGACAGCACCACGGTTTGGCCGGAGAACAACGACATCCACGTCGCCGATTGGGTGGCGCCGTGGATCATCGGCGGGATTGGCAGGCGGATCATCGGCGGGTTCTCTGCGGCCGCCTTGGACAGGTCGTACTCATCGGCGATGGGCTCACCGGTGGCGAAGTCGGTGCCGCCGAACAACACCCGGTAGATGTCCTCATGGCGCCACATCACGCCCTTCGGGAAGCCGGTGGTGCCGCCGGTGTAGAGCAGGTAGATGTCGTCGGCGCTGCGGGGTCCGAAATCGCGCTCGGGCGAACTCTGCGCAATGGCGGAGTAGAACTCGACGCCTCCGTATTGGCTGAAGTCGCCGGCTGGGTCCTCTGTACCGTCCTCGACCACCAGAATGGTCTTGACGTTCGGGGTCTCCGGCAGCACGTTGACGACCCGATCGGCGTAGCGACGCTCGTGTACCAGCGCAACCATGTCGGAGTTTTCGAAGAGGTAGCGCAACTCGCCCTCGACGTAGCGGAAGTTGACGTTCACCAGGATGGCGCCGGCCTTCACGATCCCGAGCATCGCGATGACGATCTCGATGCGGTTGCGGCAGTAGAGGCCGACCTTGTCGTCCTTCTTCACCCCTTGGTCGATCAGGTAATGGGCCAGGCGATTGGCCCGCTCCTCCAGTTCGGCATAGGTGACCTGTTCGTCCCCCGAAATCAGGGCGACACGGTCAGGCACGGCGTCGATGGTGTGCTCAGCAAGATCGGCGATGTTCAGGGCCACGACACCAAACTAGAACGTGTTACATTTCGAGACAAGTCTGTGGTGACGAAGCTGGAAGGCGGACATTCGTGAGCGACTCCAAAAAAGGACCCGACGCCCTCATTGAGCAGCGCGGACACACCCTGATCCTGACGCTGAACCGGCCCGAGGCCCGCAACGCGCTTTCCACCGAGATGCTCTCGATCATGGTCGAGGCATGGGACCGCGTTGACGAGGATCCAGAGATCAGATCGTGCATCCTGACGGGTGCGGGCGGGTACTTCTGCGCGGGCATGGACCTCAAGGCCGCGACCGCGAAGCCGCCGGGCGACTCGTTCAAGGACGGCAGTTTCGACCCGTCGCGCATCGACAGTCTGCTCAAGGGCCGCAGGCTCACCAAGCCGCTGATCGCAGCCGTCGAGGGCCCTGCCATCGCGGGTGGGACGGAGATCCTGCAGGGCACCGACATCCGCATCGCCGGCGAGAGCGCCAAGTTCGGCATCTCCGAGGCCAAGTGGAGCCTGTACCCAATGGGCGGCTCTGCGGTGCGACTGGTGCGACAGATTCCTTACACGATCGCGTGCGACCTGCTCCTGACCGGTCGGCACATCACCGCCGCGGAGGCCAAGGAATACGGGCTGATCGGCTACGTCGTTCCGGACGGGTCTGCGCTGCAGAAGGCGCTCGAGATCGCCGAGGTAATCAACAACAATGGACCACTGGCCGTGCAGGCGATCCTGAAGGCCATCCACGAGACCGAGGGCATGCACGAGAACGACGCGTTCAAGATCGACACCCAGATCGGCATCGAGGTGTTCCTGAGCGATGACGCCAAGGAGGGCCCCATGGCGTTCAAGGAGAAGCGGGCGCCCAACTTCCAGATGAAGTAGGGCTGCTCGCGCTAGAGCACCCGTGCCGTCGGGGTGAACACCACAGGCATCGCCTCCGGACCGCTGACGAAGTTGGCCGGGCGCAGCGGCACTTCGGCGCCGTCGGCAAGCCGCAGATCCGGCAGCCGCTCCAGCACCCGGATGGTCATCATCGAAAGCTCGAGCCGGGCCAACTGATTGCCGAGACAGAAGTGGGAGCCGAACCCGAAGGCCATGTGGCTGTTGGGATTCCGGTCGATACGGAAGTTCTCGGGATCACCGAACTGAGCCTCGTCGAAGTTCGCGGACTCGAACATCAACATGATCTTCTCGTCCTTGCGCATGTCGGTACCGTGGAACGTGGTGTCCGCAGTGAGCGTGCGGCACATGTTCTTCACCGGTGACGTCCAGCGCAGCATCTCTTCGATGGCTGCGGGTAGCAGATCGGGATCGGCCACCAGCCGTTCCCACTGATCCCGGTGGCGCAGAAGCTGTTCGGTGCCGCCGGACAGGGTGTGGCGGGTGGTCTCGTCACCGCCGATGAGGATCAGCAGGGTCTCCATGACGATCTCGTCGTCGGACATCTTCTGACCCTCGACCTCGGCGTTGACCAGGATGGAGAACAGGTCTTCGGTGGGCT
>JAVRPF010000035.1:0-9964 GCA_032162385.1 Mycobacterium sp. | reverse complement strand
GGGGAACTTCGGGATGGCGTTCTTCTCGTTGGCCGGGGTCGTGCTCGCGGTCACTGGCGCGGAGGCGCTGTACGCTGACATGGGCCACTTCGGCCGCAAGGCGATCACCCGGGCCTGGCTGTTCGTGGTCCTCCCGGCCCTGGCTCTCAACTACCTCGGGCAGGGTGCGTTGTTGATTGCCGACAAGGCCACGATCAGTGCGCCGTTCTTTCTGCTCACCCCGGACTGGGCGCGGGTGGCCATGGTGCTGCTGGCAACCGCCGCGACGGTCATTGCGTCGCAGGCAGTGATCACGGGAGCTTTCTCGCTGGCGTCGCAGGCCATCGAGCTCGGCTATCTCCCTCGATTGCGGGTGGTCCACACCTCGGCGTCGACCATCGGTCAGGTCTACATGCCATGGATCAACGGAATGCTGATGGTGGCGGTCCTGATCCTCGTGTTCGCCTTCCGCAGCTCAGCGGCACTGGCTTATGCGTACGGAATGGCGGTGACCGGAACGATCACCATCACGACGGTGCTGTTCCTCTACATCGCCCACATGAGATGGCGAGTTCCGCTGTGGCTGATCGCCATTGGCGGCAGCGCACTGCTGGGTGTCGATCTGCTGTTCGTGGCGGCGAACCTGACCAAGCTCGTCCACGGCGCCTGGCTGCCGCTGCTGATCGCGATCGCAACGTTCACCGTCATGATCACGTGGCAGCGCGGCAGCACGATCGTCACCCGCCGGCGTGAGATGGCCGAGGGACCACTGCAGGCGTTCGTCGATCGACTATCGCGGCGCCGCGGGCTACTGCGTGTCCCTGGCACGGCGGTCTTTCTCAACCGCGGCAACAAGACCGCGCCGTTGGCCCTTCGCGCAAACGTCGAACACAACGACGTTCTCCACGAGCACGTCGTGATCGTGACGATCGATACGTTGCCGATCCCGCGGGTCGACGACTCCGAGCGCATCGAGATCGATCCGCTCGGCCACACTCACGACGGAATCATCCACGTGACCGTACGTTTCGGGTACATGGAAACGCCTGACGTCCGCCACGCCTTACGCCTGCTCGAGCCGACGAAGACCGAGGGATCGATCGCGATCGATGACGCTTCGTATTTCTTGTCGAAGATCGAACTGACGAAGAGCGAGGCACCGACCATGCCCGCATGGCGCAAGAATCTCTTCATCGCCACGTCCAAGCTGAGCACCGATGCCGCCGAGTCCTTCTGCCTGCCCCGAGACCAGACCCTGATCATGGGCTCGCGGATCGAGGTTTGACACACTGATCGATCGCTGTGCGAATGCTGCTCAGGCACCGGCAGATACCTCGCAGCAACGGCGAATACTCGATCCTCAAGTCGTTCGCGGTACTGGAGAAGACGCGCGGCGTGCCAGGGCTGGATCTACCCGGCCTCGACATCGCCTCACTCGCGGTGGGTTTCGGGTGCCGTGCGGTCAACGTGGACAGCACCGAGACGCTCGCCCGCGAGTTCACCACCGCCCTGAACGCCGACGGACCCACCGTCATCGTGGTACCCACCAAACCGCAACCGGCGCACCTTGGCTGACCGGGGCAATTGGGAGCAAGCATGCAGATCTATTCCTGCACGGCGAACGATGCGACGCTCACGGGCGACAAGAAGACCGAGCTTGCTCGTGACATCGCGACCATCCACTCGTCGATCAATCACGTGCCCAGTACTTATGTGAACGTGATCTTCCATGAACTGCCCACCGACAACGTGTACACCGACGGCGCGCCGGCAAGTCCGATCATCGTCACCGGCTGGGTGCGCCAAGGCCATCCCGACGCCGACGCCACGCGCCTTGCCACAGAAATCGCTGCCGGCGTCACCCGGATAACCGGCGTCGACGCCGAACGGGTGCTTGTCGTGATGCAGAACGGCCCCGCGCGCTTTGCCGTCGAGGGCGGTCGCGTCCTGCCCGAGCCCGGTCACGAACAAGCCTGGATCGCAGGCCCGGGCTGACCAACCTTCGCAGCGCGCGCACGATGTCACGCAGGACAACCCGCGCTACAGATCGCTGTTGCCAATCACAGCGACATCGTCGGCGGCTCGCACAAAGATGAAATTGCATGGTGCAGAGGTGAATCGGGCACTCGGCCCGGATTCCAACGATTACTTGGAGTGAAAGCACATGGTCAGCGCACAAGAGCAGACACCGCAACGTGCCTCCGGCGACACAGCCACAGTGGGTCGCCTGTTCCTCCTTGAGCTCAGCGACGACCGAATCGTCTCGCTCAATTCGGACGGCTCCGACCGCAAGGTCATCGTCACCGGGTGCAGATTTCCCGACGGCATCGTCGTCGACGTCGTGGCAGGGCACATCTATTGGACCAATATGGGGCACCCCAAGGCGAACGACGGCTCCATCGAACGCGCCGACCTCGATGGGGGGAATCGCAAGACAATTGTTCCCCAAGGTGGGACGTTCACTCCCAAGCAGATCCAGCTCGAGATGAAGAGCCGAAAGCTGTACTGGTGCGACCGCGAGGGCATGCGCGTAATGCGCGCCAATCTCGACGGCTCCAAGGTCGAGACCGTCGTGGAAACGAGTCAGGGCGACCCGCGACCGGGACCCGACGCATCGAGGTGGTGCGTGGGCGTGGCCATCGATGTCGATGGCGGCAAGCTCTACTGGACGCAAAAGGGTCCCGACAACGCAGGCAAGGGCCGCATTTGCCGCGCCGGCATCGACGCTCCCAGAGGACAGACCGCGTCTAATCGAGCAGACATCGAAGTTCTGTACGACGGGCTTCCGGAGCCGATCGATCTGGACCTCGATTCGAACAACCGCGTGATGTATTGGACCGATCGAGGCGACCCGCCGCGCGGCAACACGGTGAATCGTGCCCCGATGGATTCGGATGCGATGGGCCGGCCCGCCCCTGAGATCGTGCTCACGCACTTGATGGAGGGAATCGGCATCGCCCTGGATCTCGAGGGCGGCCGAATGTTTATCACCGACTTCGGGGGCAACGTCCTTGTGGCCAAGCTCGACGGATCGAGCGCGAAACCCGTGCTCGTCGCTCAAGGAAACCTGACCGGCATCGCGTATGCCGAAATCTCTTGAAAGGGAGACATGATCGTGTCATTCGAAAAATCAATTCGTCGTGTTGCAGTGGTCGGTACGGGCGTCATCGGCGCCAGTTGGGCGGCTCAGTACTTGGCGCGCGGGTTCGACGTCGTTGCGACTGACCCGGCTCCAAACGCTGAGGCAAATTTGCGCAACTATGTCGACGAGGCCTGGGGAGAGCTCGAAGAGATCGGCCTGTCGCCGGGCGCATCGCGCGACCGCTTGAGCTTCACCAAGGACTCGGATCAGGCGTTCGCGACGGCCGACTTCGTCCAGGAAAACGGGCCCGAGCGACCCGACTTCAAAATAAAGCTGTTCGCGCACATCGATGAAGCGACGCCCGTCGATTCGATCATCGCCTCGAGCTCGTCGGGGATAACGCCAAGCGTGATTCAATCGGCCTGCAAGAACCCGGAGCGGGTCATCGTCGGCCACCCGTTCAATCCGCCCCACATCGTCCCACTTGTCGAAGTGGTTGGCGGGACGAAGACGTCGCCCGAAGCCATCCAGCAAGGGATGCGTTTCTACGCTTCCCTCGGCAAGAAGCCCATTCATCTGCGCAAGGAACTGCCCGGACACGTGGCCAACCGGCTACAGGCAGCGCTTTATCGGGAGATGCTTCATCTCATTGAACAAGAGGTGCTGAGCGTCGAGGAAGCCGACACCGCTGTTAGCTACGGACCCGGACTTCGGTGGGGGGTGATGGGCCAAAGCCTGCAATGGCATGTGGGCGGGGGAGCGGGCGGCATCAACCACTTCATGGAGCAGCTCATGGACCCGCTTGCGGCGATGATGAAGACTCTCGGAGACCCCCGGGTAACTCCCGAACTCAAGCGAACCATCGTTGATGGTGTGATGCGCGAAGCCGCGGGACGCTCGGTCGACGAGCTCGCTCGAGACGAGAACGAGGTAATCATCGGACTTCTTCGGCTGCGAGCGAATGCCACGAGTGCGCCCTCGGCGAAGAGGGAAACGGCGTGAGTGCCGCATTCACGGCAGGGGCATCTTGTCTGACAGAGGACCTCGAATCGACACTCAAGTACCCGGCAAGTTCATCGGAGTTCGATCTGATGGCGAACACGAACGACGTACTGAGCGACATCGGAATGACTGTCGCGGACAGCGGAGGACGACTTTCGTTCTACGGGCAGGACCCGATCATCTCGAGCCCGCACCGGTTTGGTGCAATGGCCGCGATCGGCCTGGCCGCGAAGTCTGTCGCCGCCGCAGCCCTATGGCGCGCGAGAACCGGGGAAGCACAGGACATCCACGTCGACGTTCGCAAATCGCTTCGCCGCTTCTGTGGTTTCTTTGAGGGCAAATGGGAAACCGTGAACGGACGTGCTCCTGCCATGGGCGGATTCGCGGGCAACCCGTTCCTCGAACTTCCAATCCTCCACAAGACACGTGACGGGCGCTACGTTGTGGCCTTGGATTTCTATCCTCGATCGAAGACGGATACGCTCAAGTTTCTAAGGTGCACGGACAGCCTCGCATCCATTGAGAACGCCATATTGCAATGGCGTGCAGACGATTTGGAGGCGGCCGCAGCAGAAGAAGGTCTTGTGCTTGCGATGGTGCGAACCACTGAAGAGTTTCTCGATGAGCCGCAATACACCGAAGTCCTCTCCACGATGCCCTTGATCACGGTGGAGAAGATCGGTGAAAGCGAGCCCATGCCCTTCGCGAAGGGCGGAACGAATCCCCTGGACGGCATTCGCGCGTGCGGAATGGGCCATGTGATTGCGGGAGGGGCGATGGGTCGGGACCTCGCCATGTATGGCGCGGATGTCCTTAACATCTGGCGGCCCAACGCCACCGAGGTCGAGGCCTTCGCCTGGGATGTACAGGTCGGGATGCGCTCCACCATCTTGGATAGCTCCAAGGAAGATCGCACCAAGTTCGACGACCTGCTGAAGGATGCCGACGTCTTCTTCGCCAACAAGCGCCCCGGTTATCTGGAGCGAAACGGTCTGACTGCCGAGGAGCTATGCGCGAAGAAGCCCGGGCTGATCCATGCCAAGGTCGTCCTTCATGGCGACACAGGACCGTGGTCGAACCGTCCCGGCTTCGATGAGATCGGCGCCGCGGTATCGGGCGTGTTCTGTATCGAAGGGACGCCCACCTTTCCCAAATCGCCTGTGATTGTTCCTATTTGCGACAACGTGGTGGGCTGGCTCGGAACGGCCGGCATTCTCGAGGCGCTGCGCAGGCGCGCGACGGAGGGCGGCAGCTATCGAGTCGTCGTGTCTCTGACCAGGACCGTGCTTTGGCTGCTTTCGCTTGGCATTTTCGACAAGGATTATGCCGCAGCTGCCGCTGGATCGAGCGACGAGCACAGGTATGTCGCTCCCGACCTGTTCACCGCAGAGACTCCGCTCGGCACCTACCAGGGAATGACGGACCAGGTGGTCATGTCGCGGACGAAAGAGGCATACCGAACGGTGTTGGCGCCGCGCGGTTCATCGAAGCTGCAATGGATGGAAACCTGAGAATGATCTCGAATTTCGTTGTCGGCCCGGTGTTGTCGAAAATAGCCAATGCGACAAGGCGGATACAGACGTTGCGGGAACGCTTGGTGAACGACATTGTCCGGTCCCTCCACAACGGAGTCACTGACCGCGTCGTGCAACGCGCGTTCGAGTATTGGTGCAACGCCGCAAGGGACCTCAGCGAACGCGTCGAAAGTGCATTCGCGCCGGATCGCCATGAACAGATGACCTGACGAGGAGTTGATCATGCCTGCTGTAACGGCCGACTATTCGCGGTTGCCCCGGCTAGACGGGCCTCCGCGTGGAGCTCCTGAGCGTCCGGTGTTGAGCGTCACCTCGGCGCCGACCGGGCTTGAAGGCGAAGGCTTTCCCGTCCATCGGGCCTTTGCCGGGGTGTCACATGCGCTACTCGATCCGTTCGTGCACATGGACCAGATGGGTGCGGTGAACTACGCGCCCGGTGAGCCCAAAGGCACACCGTGGCATCCACATCGGGGGTTCGAAACCGTGACCTACATGATCGACGGTCGCTTTCAGCACCAGGACTCGCATGGGGGCGGTGGGATGATCGAGGACGGAGCCACCCAATGGATGACGGCCGGTTCGGGGATCCTGCATATCGAGACGCCGCCGGAGGACTTGGTGATGTCAGGCGGTCTGTTCCATGGGGTGCAATTGTGGGTGAATCTGCCCGCGAAGGAGAAGATGATTTCGCCGGCCTATCAGGGCATCGACGCCGCCGCGGTGAAGCTGGCGGTGTCCGCCGATGCGGGCGCGTTGGTTCGGGTGATTGCCGGCGGGGTCGGTGGCCACCAAGGGCCGGGCTCGACGCACACGCCCATCACGCTGATCCATGCGAGCGTTTCGCCGGGCGCGCGGTTGCAATTGCCGTGGGATCCGTCCTTCAATGCGCTCGTCTACGTTCTTGCCGGCGCTGGGCGCGTGGGTACCGAGGGGCGACCGGTGCACGACGGTCAGCTGGCGGTATTCGGCCGGGGCGATTGGTTCGAGGTCCGTGCCAATGCCCTCCAGGACTCAACGACTCCGGCCTTGGAGCTGCTTATCTTGGGGGGCAGGCCCATTCGCGAAGCTGTCGCGGCGTATGGGCCCTTTGTGATGAACACCAAGGCCGAACTGGGACAGGCCTTTGAGGACTTCGAGGCCGGGTTGTTCGGTCAGATTCCGCCTAACGCCCTGATGCCGCACGTGCCCGACCCGGCCCCGATACGCACCGAGCAGACCGGGATCTGAAGCTCGATGACCTCGCGTCGCCGTTTCGGATCGTCCACGGCAGTGAAGGGAACCACATGAACGGTCCGGCGCGAACCTACGACTGGCCGTCCCTTGCTGTGGATGACTGGACGGCCACCCGCGACACCTTGCATATGTGGACCCAGATCGTCGGTAAAATCCGCATGGCTCATATGCCGCTGATAAACCACTGGTGGCAAGTGACGTTGTACGTCAGTCCACGGGGATTGACCACCGGCGCCGTTCCATACCGGAATGCGGTATTCGACATGGAGTTCGACTTTGTCGACCATCGGCTTGCAATCCGGCTCAGTGACGGCCGTCAGGAGGCGGTGCCGCTGGCGGCCAGACCTGTCGCCGAGTTTTACGGAGAGATGCTCTCGGCGCTTGACAGGCTCGGCATCGAAACACATATTGTGGGCAAGCCCAACGAGGTAGATCCCGCTATCCGGTTCGCTGAGGACTATCGGCACGCCGAATACGACCCGCATGCGGCACGCTCGTTCTGGCAGCAACTGGTGCAGGCCCACCGAGTCATGACAAACTTTCGCGCGGGGTTCGTCGGAAAGGCCAGCCCGGTCCAATTCTTCTGGGGTGCTATGGATTTGGCGTGTACACGATTTTCCGGGCGGGCCGCACCCGCTCATCCGGGAGGCGCCGCCAACTGCCCGGACTGGGTGATGGTTGAGGGGTACTCACGGGAGCTCAGCAGCTGTGGATTTTGGCCAGGAGGCGGCAAGGAGGGCGCGTTCTACTCCTACGCATACCCTGAGCTGGACGGTTACTCCGCCCACCGAGTTGAACCAGACACCGCCTACTACAGTCACGAGATCAAGGAATTCCTGCTGCCCTATGAGGCCGTGGGCACCGCCGACGACCCAGACCGCGCTGTCGCCCGGTTCTTACAGACCACGTACGAGGCGGCCGCCGAAGTTGGCGGCTGGGACCGCGGCGCACTCGAATGCGACCCCGACCGCCTGCTGCGGTCCACGCGCGGCAGTTAGTCATTTGGGCGATGACGGTGATGCCGCGATGTCGTGGCGGCCACTGACGAGCTGCATATCGTGGACTGCCGAACAGTGACTCCCGTGGCCGCCAGACACCAAAATGGGCTAGAGCCGTAACTACGACCGAGAAGGAATCACCATGTCGATGCTGAGCGATCTCCACCAGCGGGCCGCCGAACACCACGAGCACGCGGCGCGACACCATCGCGAAGCCGCGAAGCTTCACGAGTTGAAAGATCTTGTGGCAGCAGCGGATCAGGCGCATATGGCGGCCGACCATCAGATGCATGCCGTCCAATTTGCGACGAAAGCTGCGAAAGAGTACGTCGCGGAACACCGCGCTGACTAGAAGAAGGCACTGACCAGAAGGCATGCGGGAGGCGTGTCATATCTGGTCCGATGGCGGCTACGCGTCGGCGTGCCACAAGTCATCAGGTCTCACAACTGCGTTGATCGGCGGATCGTTTGGAACATCCGCGGCGGGTGATTGTCGATGGCGGCTATCGCGGTCGCCGGTTTGGCTTGTTTGACATGTTCGTCGCTGGACGGCACCCATGATGCGTTGTGGCGAAATGGCATTCGCGGGTTTAATTGACGTCAGCGGCAGCGGACGAATACGCGATTGGCCGTGACCACGTGTCGACAAGGTCGGCCGCGCTTAGGGTGAAAGATGCACGTGACTTTCGACGGAGTCGTGCGGCTATTAGGGAGTTCTTTCTTTGTCATCGACGACATCCGCGACCGCGCCCCACGGTGACCTGACGAACAGTTCACCAAGGTTGTCCGCAGCAGCGCCAGGGTCTGCCTCGACCGGCTCGTCGAGTGTGACGCGGTAAACGCAGAAATCAGCGTGCCTTGCGGCGATCGCGCGCGCTAAATCAACCCGGGCTGTCGCGTACGTGTATTCCTTGCCATCGAGGGGGTCTAACGTCCGGGTGGCTGCGTCTCCGACATTGAGGCCCCGCGCATCGGCCCGGTAGTAGGCCATGCGGCGTCGGTCTGTCGAGGGCATCAAGTCGGCTCCTTGGTTCTGGTCGATACCGTCCAAGCATCGCCGTTGCGGCGGTCAGCCGTCGAGGTGTTTCCGAACAGTCTGAGTGGCCTCCGCACTGTCGCGGCGAACATCGTGAAGACACCGATGCCACACCAATCAGGCGTGGAGAGGGCCGTTGTTCACGGGCACCGCAAAAGGTCGCCGACGATGTATACGTCGACGTCGACAGGAGGCGCGGCTTCCGGCAGCCTCGAGTTGACCATGTAGAACGGAACGGAAGCGGGGAAACCTATGAGCGGCTATCGGGTTGGCTACATAATCGGCAGCCTTTCAACTGATTCAATCAATCGCACCCTTGCGAAGGCGCTCATCCGGTTGGCGCCCAGTCAGCTGACGTTCGTGGAGATTCCGATAGGGGCTCTTCCGTTGTACAATCGCGACTTCGACACTGATTACCCGCGGGCGGGCCGAGCACTCAAGGATGCGATCGCCGCAGTGGACGCTGTGCTGTTGGTAACCCCCGAGTACAACCGGGGCATCCCCGGCGGCCTGAAGAACGCTATCGACTGGGCCAGCCGTCCGCACGGAACGAACTCATTCGCGCATAAGCCGTCGGCGGTGATCGGCGCCTCCCCGGGCAAGATCGGAACCGCTGTCGGGCAGCAGAGTCTGCGGAATGTGCTGAGCTTCTGCAATTCGCCATTGATGGAGTCGCCGGAGGCTTACATCCAGTTCACTCCCGGTTTGATCACCGAAGCGGGGGAGGTCACCGACAAGGGAACCGAGGAGTTCTTACGCGATTTCATCGAGGCGTTCGAAGTGTTCGTTGACCGTGTCCTCACCGTGCTGCCGCGCGTCAGCTGACAAGCGGCGGGGCTTCCAGCATTCTCGGGTTGGGCCATGAGCGCGAGCGGGTGGAACCCGTGGGTGGCGATAGGGTTGGCTATCAACCGCAAGCCCGGCGAACTGCTCGATCGGTAGTCCTGTAGGTAGCCAGAACCACCCAAGGTTTGGAGTGATTCGGTCAAACGCTGATAGGAGCGCTCTGAGCCGACAGCTTTGACGATTGGCAGGAGCTGTGCGGCACCCGAGACGATCTTGGCCGAGACGGGGTCTTGATGGGCCGCGGCATAGAGGT
>JAVRPF010000034.1:0-5091 GCA_032162385.1 Mycobacterium sp. | reverse complement strand
CCGAACCGCACCCATTCGACGGGGCTCATGCCCTTGATGTCGTCGGCGTAGGCGGTGAGCAGCTCCTTGGCGACCAGCTGGGTGAGCACGTGGTTGTCGCCCTCGAACGTGGTGAACACATCGGTGTCGGCCTTCAGTCCAATCAGCCGGTTCTCGGCGAGATAGCCCGCACCACCGCAGGCCTCCCGCGCCTCCTGGATCGCCCGGGTGGCATGCCAGGTGTTGGCCGCCTTCAGACCGGCCGCGCGTGACTCGAGCTCGCGTTGCTCCTCTGGGTCGGGTATCTCGGTGGTCTGGATCTCGTGCAACTTGGCCACCAGTTCGTTCTGCGCGAACTGCAGCGCATAGGACTGCGCGATCAACGGGAACAGCCGCCGCTGATGCACCAGGTAGTCCATGATCACGACTTCGTCGTCACCATCGGGTGCGGAGAACTGCTTGCGCTGCAACGCATACCGGGTCGCGATGTCGAGTGCCACTCGCGCGGCGGCCGCCGCACTTCCGCCGACGGTGACCCGGCCACGGATTAGGGTGCCGAGCATGGTGAAGAACCGTCGGTTGGGATTTTCGATGGGCGACGTGTAGGTCCCGTCCCCTGAGACGTCGCCGTACTTGTTCAGCAGGTTGTCGCGCGGAATCCGGACGTGGTCGAACACGATGCGCCCGTTGTCGACCCCTGGCAGGCCGCCCTTGTAGTGGCAGTCCGACGTGGTCACCCCTGGCATGTCGTTGCCGTCGCCGTCCCGGATGGGAACCACGAAACAGTGCACGCCGTGGGACTGCGGCTCCTCGTCGGGTCCGGCCGTGATCAACTGCGCGAACACAGCTGCGACGGTGGCGGTCTCGGCCGCCCCGCCGATGTAGTCCTTGCGGGAGGTCCGAGTGGGGGAGTCGATGACGAACTCATCGGTGTCGGGGTCGTAGGTCGCGGTGGTCTCGAGCGACTGCACATCGCTGCCGTGTCCGGTCTCGGTCATCGCGAAGCAGCCCAGCAGGTCGAGGTCGATGATCCTGGGGACGTACGCCTCGTGGTGCCGCTCGGTGCCCAGGTTCTCGATGGCGCCGCCGAACAGCCCCCACTGCACGCCGGCCTTCACCATCAGCGACAGGTCGGACATCGCGAGCATCTCGATGGTGGTGACCGCGGCGCCGACGTCCCCGGTGCCACCGTGCTCCTTGCGGAAGCCGTCGTCGGCTCCGCCGGCGGCGGCAATGATCTTGAGCTGTTCCAGCGCTTTCGTTCGGGCGATCACCGTGTTGGGGGTGTAGTGCGGTCGGAAGACTTCGTTCGACATCTGCTTTCTGGACCGCTCTTTGGCGTCGTGCCAACGGCCGTCCAACGTCTTGCGCAGATGCTCCGCGGTGGTGGTCATGATTTGACGGTAACCCGCGGTGGGTCTGCCGAAACTGTGATGTGGCAAACCCAGGGCATCCTGAGTGGCCGCGCGGAATCGGACAGGCGTTCAATCTTGTCCATGACCGAGTCGGACAGTCCGGAGCAGGGACCGACGACGGGGCTGCCCCACCAAATCGACCACCGGCACGCCGACGTGACGGGTGGTTGGTTGCGCGCCGCGACCTTCGGCGCGATGGATGGATTGGTGAGCAACACCGCACTCATCGCCGGTGTGGCGGCCAGCGCCAGCGTGCACACCGTCGTTCTCAGCGGTGTCGCCGGGCTGCTGGCCGGCGCGTTCTCGATGGCGCTGGGGGAGTACACGTCGGTCACGACGGCCAACGAACAACTCGAGTCGGAGGTCCGCGTCGAACGTCGCTCGTTCCGCCGGTATCCAGACGAGGAACGGGCCGAGTTGGTCATGATGCTGATGGACATGGGCATGACCGAGGACACCGCCACCAAGGCCGCCGACGAGATCCACCGCGACGAGAGCCGTGCGCTGAACTTCCATCTGGTTCAGGAGCTGGGCGTCGACCCCAGCGAGAAGCCGTCGCCGTGGGTCGCGGCCGGTTCGTCGTTCCTGATGTTCGCCATCGGCGCCGTCGTCCCGCTGATCCCATACCTGCTCGGCCACGAGTCGCTGTGGCTGGGCCTGGCGTTCGGCGGGCTAGGGCTGCTCATCGCGGGCGGCGCTGCAGCGCGATTCACCCGAAAGTCGTTGTGGCTGGGAGCCTTGCGGCAGTTGGCGTTCGGTGCGATCGCGATCGGCGCCACCTACGTCGTCGGCACCCTGATCGGTACCGCCATCACGTAGAAAGTCAGCTGTCACTGCCGACGGTGACCGCGCTGGCCTGGTCGGTCTGCTCGTCGAGTTCGTCCTCCGCGTCGTCGATGTGAGTCAGGTACGGGCGCGTGGCGACCAGGACGCCCGCGCCCAGCAGCACGGCCGCGGCGCCGACCCAGAACGGCAGGTGCGCGTTGAACGTCTCGCCAAGCACCCCGGCCAGCCACGGGGCGACGGCGCCGCCGCCGAAGCGCAGGAAGCTGTAGGCCGCCGACGCCACGCCGCGTTCAACGGGGGCCGCCTTCATCACGGTCTCGGTGATCAGCGTGTTGTTGACGCCGATGAACAGGCCGGCCACCATGACGCACGTCGCCAGCACCGCCTTGCTGTCGGTGCCGATTGCCATCACGGCGAGAAGCAGGGAGAACGCGAGCAGGTTGAGGATCAGCACCCGCACGGTGCCGAACCGGTGCTGCAGGCGCGGCGCGACCAATACCGATGTGAAGGCCAGCGCCAGGCCCCACCCGAAGAAGATGAGTCCGATCTGATGAGCGCTCATGTCGAGGGGGAACGGCGTAAACGCAAGAAGGGTGAAGAAGCCGAAGTTGTATAGCAGCGCAGTGATTCCGACCCCGAGCAGCCCGCGGTGCTTGAGCGCGCGAAGGGGTTCGGCGAGGCCGGAGGCGCGTTCGGCCCGCGGCGTCGCGGGCAACAGGATTACGGTGACCACCAGGGCAACGGCCATCAGGGCCGAGACACCGAAGAACGGACCTCGCCATGAGATCGAGCCGAGAACTCCGCCGACCAGCGGACCGACGGCGATCCCGAGTCCCAGCGCGGCCTCGTACAAGATGATGGCCTGGGCCACCGAGCCGCGGGCGGAGTTGACGATGGTGGCCAACGCGGTCGCGATGAACAGGGCGTTGCCCAGACCCCACAGCGCGCGCCATCCGACGATGCCCATCACCGTGTCGGACATGCCCGCGAGTCCCGCCCCGGCAATGATGATCACCAGCCCGATCAGCAGGGTTCGTTTCGGCCCAATGCGGCTGGAGACCACGCCCGTGATCAACATCGCCACCCCCATCACCGCCATGTAGCTGGTGAACAGCAGCGACACCTGGGACGGGGACGCGTCGAGGTTGTCGGCGATCGGTTTGAGGATCGGGTCGACCAGACCGATGCCCATGAAGGCGATGACCGATGCGAAGGCGACCGCCCAGACGGCCTTGGGTTGGCGCCACATGGGGCGGTTTCTCCTCTTGGCGTTGACTGCGTTGATGGTGGGATCAGCGATGCCGCTGCGCGTCTTCGAGAAGACTGCGCATGACCCGTACCGCGTCGACGAGGGTCTGACGATCAGCGTCGTCGAGGCGTTCCAGATAGGGATCGATCACCGCACCGCGGTCGGTGCGGACATCGCCGAGCACGGCCACGCCCTTCGGGGTGATGCTGATCAGGACGGCCCTGGCGTCGGCTGGATCGGTGGCCCGCGAGACCAGGCCGGCGAGCTCGAGCCGCCGGACCTGGGTGGTCATGGTCGGCTGCGAGCAGTGATCGAGTGCGGCCAGGTCGGAGATCCGCGCGGCGGCCTGGTCTTCGATCATCGACAGCAGGCGGGCCTGGGCGTAGGGCAGTTGCAACCTCACCCGCTGGGTGGCTAGCCGGTTGATTCTGGCGACCACGGACAGCAGATCTGCCGCCAGCGCTGTGTCGGTCGCCGGGGGTGTAGTCATGCTCCCATATTTACATAGAAATCCTATGTAGACCAAGACGGCGAGCAGTGTCCATGCTCACAGGCTGCTGAGAGGCTTCTTGGGATTGGACTGGCAGAATCGTGAAATGGGTGTGACCGCCGCGGGTGAAACTCGTCATGGCGGTTCGTTGCACCCGGCCGAGCTCGCCCACGCCGCCGTCATGGCCGCCCTGTCCGCGGCCACCGCGATCATCGCCGTGGTCGTTCCCTTCGCCGCGGGGTTGTCCGTGCTCGGCACCGTCCCGATGGGCCTGCTCGCGTACCGGTACCGGCTGCGGGTGCTGATGGCCGCGACCGTCGCAGGCGGCGTCATCGCATTCCTCATCGCCGGGATGGGCGGATTCATGACGGTCGTCGACTGCGCCTACATCGGCGGGCTCACCGGCATCGTCAAGCGCCGTGGCCGGGGCGCTCCGACGGCGTTCGCCGCTGGCGTGGTGGCAGGCGGGGTGTTCGGTCTGGTCGGCACGGCCGCACTGCTGGTCCTTTCGCGCTTGCGCAACCTCGTCTTCGACTCGATGACGGCCAACATCAACGGAGTCGCCGCGATACTCAACCGCATCCCCGGCCTGGAACCCGTCGCCGAACGGCTCAAGAGCGACTTCGCGACGATGCTCGACTACTGGCCGGTGCTGATCGTCGCCTCGTCGGTGTTCAGCATCACCATGGTGACCATGATCGGCTGGTGGGCGCTGTCGCGTGTGCTGGCCCGCCTGCTCGGCGTTCCCGACGTGCACAAGCTGGACGTCGCCGACGAAACGGGGCCCATCGGCCCCGTGCCCGCCCGGTTGCGGGACGTGACGTTCCGCTATCCCGGAGCCAACCACGACGCGCTCGGCCCGGTGTCGCTCGACGTGGAGTCCGGCGAGCACGTCGCGATCACCGGTGCCAACGGCTCGGGCAAGACGACGCTGATGCTGATGCTCGCCGGCCGCCCTCCGGGTTCGGGCACCATCGAACGCCCTGGCGTGGTCGGGCTCGGCCGGGCCGGCGGCACCGCGGTGGTCATGCAGCACCCCGAGAGTCAGGTCCTGGGCACCCGGGTGGCCGACGACGTGGTGTGGGGGTTGCCTGCGGGCGCCGAAACCGACGTGCACCGGCTGCTTGCCGAGGTCGGCCTCGACGGGTTGGCCGAACGCGACACCGGCGGCT
>JAVRPF010000033.1:0-3552 GCA_032162385.1 Mycobacterium sp. | reverse complement strand
ACCTCCGCGTCCAGGCCCACCGCCACGTTGTGTGCGCCCGCGGGGTTGTCGATGACGAACTCGCCCGTCAGGCCGGGCGCATGCAGGGCGGCGTTGACCTCGCGCAGTGGGGTGTGGCCCAGGTCGTAGCGCACTAGCGTGTCCATGCGTAGACGACCTCCGGTTCGGGTTCCCAGATGGCGGCCTTCTCGACGCCGGGCAGACCCGCCAATGCGCGGTATTCGCTACCCATCGCCACCCAGTCGTCGGTCTCGGCGATGACGGCGGGCTTACACGCGATCGCGTCGCGGACCACCGCGAACGAGTCCCGGTTGGAGACCAGCAGGGTGTAGAAGCCGTCGAAGGTGGCGCACAACTCCTTCAGCGTGGTCTGCACGTCGCGGCCCTCTGCCAGCCGGCTCGCCACGAACCTGGCACCGACCTCGGTGTCGTTCTCGCTGTCGAATCGGACACCGGCGGCCTGCAATTCGCGTCGGATGGTGGCGTGGTTGGCGAACGAGCCGTTGTGCACCAGGCACTGTTCGGGTCCGACTGCATACGGGTGGGCGCCCGACGGCGTGACCGCCGACTCGGTGGCCATCCTGGTGTGTCCTACGCCCTGCCAGCCCTGCGCGGTGCACAGGCCCCACGACCGAGTCAGCGTGGCGGGGTCGCCGACGCCCTTGAGCACGGCCAGGTCGGCACCGAAGCCGGCGACCAGCACGCCAGGGTAGGCCGCTCTGGCCGCGGCGAGCAAGGTTTCGGAGTCAGCCTCTGCCGTCAGCAGGTGAGTGTCGCCGATCATCGTCGCGGAGACCTCGGCTCCGAGCGCGGAACCGACTGCAGCGCTGATCGATTCGTTGTCGGTGCCGACCTCGAGAAGCGATACGCAACCCTGGCCGGGCGGGGTCCAGCGCGGGTTGCCGTACACCGCCACGCCGGCGGAGTCGCTGCCCCGGTTGGACATCTCACACAGCATTCCAGTGAGCAGTGCGCCGAGCCGTGGATACAGCTCGGGTGTGCGTAGGTGCAATCCCACGATTCCGCACATCGCTTGCCTCCCTTAGAAGTTCGCCGGGCTAGAACGCGGTCAGGTACTGCTCGACCTCCCACGGGGACACCGCGCTGTGGTAGGCGAAGAACTCGTCGCGCTTGATGGCGGCAAAGTATCCGGCTACCCCGTCGCCGGCGGCGTCGAGCACGCCCGTGATCACCGGGTCGGCTTCCAGCTGGTCCATTGCGTGCAGCAGTGTCGGCGGCAGGGACGGCCGCGTCCCCGATGTTCCCGTGACGGCACCCACCGCTCCGGGGTCGAGGCTGCGCTTGATGCCGTCGATGCCCGCGCCGAGAGCGGCGGCGATGGCGAGGTAGGGGTTGGCCGACCCATCGCCGCCCCGCAGTTCGACGCGTTGGTCGTCGGGCACGCGGATGTAGTGTGTCCGGTCGTTGCCGCCGTAGGTGGGCTGCTTCGGCGCCCACGACGCACCGGACGCCGTGGTGACCGCCCCGGTTCGCTTGTACGAGTTGACCGTTGGCCCGACGACGGCCTGCAGCGCACACGCGTGGTCGAGGATGCCGCCGATGAACGAGTACGCGGTGGGGGACAGGCCGAGGCCTCTCTGGTCTTCGTCGTCGCGCCCGGAGGGGAAGACCGGAGTGCCGCCGCTGGTCAGCGACAGATGCAGGTGCAGCCCGGTGCCGGTGCGGTCGGCGAAGGGTTTGGGCATGAAGGTCGCGATCATGCCGCGCTCGGCGGCGATCATCGACAGTAGATAGCGCAGCGTGACTACCCGGTCGGCTGTGGTCAGCGCGTCGGCGAACTGGAAGTTCTGCTCGAACTGCCCGTTGCCGTCTTCGTGGTCGTTGGCGTAGTTCGACCAACCGAGTCGGTTCATCGCCGACGAGATCGTGGTCAGGTGGTCGTACATCCGGGTGACCCCACGGGCGTCGTAACACGGCTGCGCGGCGGTGTCGGCGGCATCGGCGGTGGCCAGGCTGCCGTCGGGGTTTCGGGTGAGCAGGAAGTACTCCACCTCGGCGCCCACCCACGGCTCGAAGCCGGCGTCGGCGGCCCGTTGGATCAGCGACTTGAGGATGATCCGGGGCGCGTACGGCCACGGCTTGCCCTCGACGTGCGGGTCGCAGTGCACGATCGCCAACCCCTCCTTGATGAACGGGATCGGGGTGAAGGACGCCGGGTCGGGGATCGCCATCAGGTCCGGGTCCTTCGGTTCCTGACCCATGGCGCCGACGGCGTACCCGGCGAATCCGACCCCCTCTCCTGCCAGGAGGTCGACGGCCTCGACCGGCACCAACTTCGCGCACGGCTTGCCCCTGAGGTCCACGAACAACGCGAGGATGAACCTGGTGCCCGCTTCGTCCGCGAGCGCCGCGAGGTCGGTGGTGGCCGTCGGGGTCATCGAAGTCCTTGTCTCTTGATGGGAATCAAAGTATCACGTTAGGAAACTCCAGGCGCGACGAGAAGTCCCGGCCGGCGCGGGGCGAATCGCGCCGGCCGAGACCTGGTGTCAGGCGTATTCGAGCTCGTATGCCGCGTCGCGGTGCAACTTGGCGTCGATACCTGTCTCCTCGTCCTCGGGAGCCACCCGGATGCCCATCGTCTTCTTGATGGCGAAGGCGATGATGAACGCGACCACGAACGAATACACCATCACGGCGCCCGCGGCCACGGCCTGCCTCCACAGCTGATCGAAGCCGCCGCCGTAGAACAGCCCGTTGACCTTGCTCGGCATGCCCTCGCTGGCGAGGAAGCCGATCAGCAGGGTGCCGATGACACCGCCGACGAGGTGCACGCCGACGACGTCGAGCGAGTCGTCATAGCCGAACTTCGACTTGAGACCCACCGCGAACGGGCAGATCCCACCGGCGATCACGCCGAGGATGATCGCGCCGACCGGGGTGACGGCACCGCAGGCCGGGGTGATGGCAACCAGGCCGGTGATGGCCCCTGCCGCCGCGCCGACGCCGGTGACGTGTCCGTCCTTGAGCTTCTCGACCGCGAGCCAGGCCAGGGTGGCCGCACAGGTCGCGACGAACGTCGTGACCATGACGATGGCCGCCGAATTGCCCGCTGCAAGCGCCGAGCCACCGTTGAACGCGTACCAGCCAGCCCACAGCAGGCCGGCGCCGAGCAGCGTCAGAGGCACGTTGTGTGGCTTGCGGAGTTGACCCCAGCTCGCGGATTTGCCGAGCACGATCGCGACGGCCAGTGCGGCGGCGCCTGCGTTGATGTGGACCGCGGTGCCACCGGCGAAGTCGATCGCCTTCAGGTTGTTGGCGATCCAGCCGCCGACGGCGTCGGGCGTCGCGACGCCGTTGAACGCGAACACCCAGTGCGCGACCGGGAAGTACACCAGCACCGCCCAGAGGCCGGCGAAGACCATCCACGCGCTGAACTTCATCCGGTCGGCCGCCGCGCCCGAGACCAGTGCCACGGTGATCGCCGCGAACAACGCCTGGAACAAGGCGAACAGACTGACTGGTAGACCCGAGATGGTGGTCTGCGACTCCAGCAGGTCCTTCATCCCGGCGAACTCGGTGAAGCTGCCGACG
>JAVRPF010000032.1:0-3018 GCA_032162385.1 Mycobacterium sp. | reverse complement strand
CAGGGCATGGTCGCAGGCCGTCGAGGCGTGGTTGGCGTTGTGCAAAACCTACGGTTGGGCCCCCGGAGTCATGGGCGCCAGTTCGCAGGGAGCCCAGGCATATCGCGAGCGCGGCCTCAACGCCCTGGAGCTCGGCGATGAGGCCATCCTGCGGACCGCCGATTTCAAGCTGTCCGGCCCGGACATGCGCGGGGTGCGCCAGGCCGTGACGCGGGCCCGCCGGGCCGGGCTGACGGTCCGCATCCGGCGGCACCGTGACATCTCCGCAGAGGAGATGGCCGTCACGATTTCACGCGTCAACTCCTGGCGCGATACCCACTCCGAGCGCGGGTTTTCCATGGCGCTCGGCCGCCTCGGCGATCCGGCCGACGGGGATTGCCTGCTGGTCGAGGCGATCGATCGAGACGACCAGGTCGCAGCGATATTGTCGCTGGTCCCCTGGGGGACCACCGGGGCCTCCCTGGATCTGATGCGCCGTTCTCCCCAATCGCCCAACGGCACCAACGAATTCATGGTCAGCGAGCTTGCCCTGAACGCGGAAGCGCTTGGTATCACCCGCGTTTCGCTGAACTTCGCGATGTTTCGCTCCGCATTCGAGCAGGGCGCCCAACTCGGCGCCGGCCCGATCGCGCGGTTGTGGCGGGGACTACTGCTGTTCTTTTCCCGGTGGTGGCAGCTGGAGACGCTGTACCGCTCGAACATGAAATACCAGCCCGAGTGGGTGCCGCGCTACGCCTGCTACGAGGACGCCCGGTTGATCCCCCGGGTGGGCGTTGCTTCGGCCATGGCCGAAGGTTTCCTGGTGTTTCCGTTCAGCCGGCGCGACAAGGTGCACACCGGCCACCACCCCGCCGTGCCGGCCAGACTGGCGGAATCGGGGTTGCTGCACGAAGACGGCTCCGCTCCGGACGTCAGCGGGTTGAAACGCGGCGACGAAGTCGACTCCGAGGAGTACCGACGCCGCCTACCCGAACAGGTGCGAGTACGCCTGGCCAAGCTGAGAACGCTGCAGCGCAACGGCATTGACGCCTACCCGGTGGGGTCTCCGCCCAGTCACACCGTCGCGCAGGCCCTCGACGCCGACGATCAGGACACCGTCTCGGTATCGGGGCGGATCCTCCGGATACGTGACTTCGGCGGTGTGTTGTTCGGCCAATTGCGTGACTGGTCGGGCGAAATGCAAGTGCTGCTGGATAATTCGCGCCTGGAGACCGGCCGGACGGCCGATTTCACCGCAGCCATTGATCTGGGTGACCTGGTCGAGATAACCGGGCACATGGGTTTCAGCAAAAACGGCACGCGCTCGTTGATTGTGAGCGACTGGCGGATGGTCGGAAAGTGCCTGCGGCCGCTGCCCAACAAGTGGAAGGGGCTGACCGACCCGGAGGCGCGAGTGCGCAGCCGCTACGTCGACCTGGCGATCAATGCCGAGTCACGCAACCTCGTCACGGCCCGCAGCAGTGTGCTGCGCTCGGTCCGGGAAACGCTGTTCGCCAAGGGGTTCATCGAAGTGGAAACCCCGATCCTGCAGCAGATCCACGGCGGAGCCGCCGCCCGGCCATTCGTCACCCACATCAATTCCTATGACATGGACCTCTTCTTGCGCATCGCGCCCGAGCTCTACTTGAAGCGGTTGTGCGTCGGCGGCGTGGAGCGGGTGTTCGAACTGGGCCGGGCCTTCCGCAACGAAGGCGTCGACTTCAGCCACAATCCGGAGTTCACGCTGTTGGAGGCCTACCAGGCGCACGCCGATTACCGGATGTGGATCGACGGTTGCCGCGAGCTCATTCAGAATGCCGCCGAAGCCGCTAACGGTACGCAGACCGTGCTGCGGCCCCACCCGGACGATGCGCCGAGCAGCGGCGACGCCCGTCTCGAACCGGTCGACATCTCCGGTGTGTGGCCGGTGAAGACCGTGCACGAGGCGGTCTCCGAAGTGCTGGGCGAACACATCAATGCGAACACGTCGTTGTCCGCGCTGCGCAAGCTGTCCGACCGCGTCCACATCCCGTATCGGGACCACTGGGATGCCGGGGCGGTGGTGCTGGAGCTGTACGAGCACCTGGTCGAGGACCGGACCGAGGAGCCGACGTTCTACATCGACTTTCCGATCTCCGTCTCACCGTTGACCCGGCCGCACCGCAGTCAACCCGGCGTCGCCGAGCGATGGGACCTGGTGGCGTGGGGTGTCGAGCTGGGTACCGCCTACAGCGAGCTCACCGACCCGGTCGAACAGCGGCGTCGGCTGCTTGCGCAGTCGCTGCTGGCCGCCGGCGGTGACCCCGAGGCGATGGAGCTCGACGAAGACTTCCTGCAAGCCATGGAATACGCGATGCCGCCCACCGGCGGGCTCGGGATGGGTATCGATCGGCTCGTGATGCTCATAACTGGCCGCAGCATCCGCGAGACACTGCCGTTTCCGCTGGCCAAACCGCATTAGCCGCGGGTCGCGGAACCCAGCGAACGCACAGGGAACATTGAGCATTTATGTTCCGGGATGGTTAACAATCGATCACAATGGATCGCGTGAGAGCGCCGGCGCCCGATGCCACCGGGCAGTTGTTGGCAAGCAGCCACACATCGCTGATGCACGGCTGGGTGCCGATTACGGTCCAGGTCGTCACCGCGGTCGTGCTGGCGCTCGCCGTCGGCTGGCGATCGCGGCGCTGGCGGACGGTGTGCCTGCCACTGGCGGCGGTGATCGGCGGCGCCGCGGCGTACGGGACGCACTGGTACATCGTCGACCAGGGTCTGTCCGACGAGCCTGCGCCGGCAGCACTGTGGCTCTGGATCGCGCTGACCGGCCTGGCCGCGGCGGTGCTTTTCCTGGGCTGGCGCGGCGCGCGCGGCTGGCAGCGCAGTGCCGCCCTGGCGTCAGTCCCGCTATGCCTGCTGAGCGCCACGCTGATGCTCAACCTGTGGGTTGGCTACTTCCCCACCGTGCAGTCCGCGTGGAGCCAGGTCACCTTCGGCCCGCTGCCCGACCAGACCGATCAGGCCACCGTTACCGCGATGGCG
>JAVRPF010000031.1:0-2524 GCA_032162385.1 Mycobacterium sp. | reverse complement strand
GCCGTCGGTGACCGAGGCGGTGAGCTTCGGCACCAGCAGGTCACCGAAAGGGGTGCCCTTGTCGGTGATGGTCTCAGGCTGCGGCGGGGTGGCGGGCGCGCTGTTGCAGGCGCTGATGCCGAAGATTACGGCAGGGACCAGAAGCAGCGCCGCAAACACCGTTGACGTCCGGCGCGGACGGGCCACCGAATTGACCTGCCACATGCTTCGCTCCACCTCACGCCTAGGACTCGACAGGTTGATCGACTACTTGCCGGTAAGTCTAAGGGCAACCTGGGAGTGCGGGGCTACCATGCGTGTCGCCTCTCCCCCGCCGATGCGGGATTTCATCTGCGCTGCGGGGCCTGTTAAAGTCGCTCACGCGCGCCGTTAGCTCAGTTGGTAGAGCAGCTGACTCTTAATCAGCGGGTCCGGGGTTCGAAACCCTGACGGCGCACTCATCTTCGCCGGCGGCGGATCAGGCCGCCGACCATCGGCTTTTCGGCATTGCCATCGACCCCTGTCCAGCCGTGCCGGCCGCGATCCGGATTCGGCTGAACGTCACCGTCGGACAATGTCACGGCGCAACGTACATTCGCGCCGGATTCATGGCGAGTTGCGCGCCACTGACGACGGCAACCACCACTCCGCGGACGACGATCGGCGATTGGTCGGTGATCTTGATCGCCGGATAGGCCGCCTTCACCAGCGCGGTGTACGCGGCGGGATCGACGGGGTCGAGCAATTGCTTCGAGTCCGGGTCGTTCCAGACCTCACAAAAGGAAACCCTGCCCTTACAGCGACGCCGTTCGAATAGGACTGGGACCAGTCGGCCCCGTCCACAGAGGGGGGCCCCTCGAGCGCTGCCGATTTCGGCGTCGCGACGATGAATTGAGTCACATCCACGGCCCAGCAATGACATCACTGCGATCGCCGCGCCCAGCCGAATTGCGAGCCGCCTGTTCGACCTGATCGGCGATTCCCTCGTCCCGTCCCCGATCGGCCCGTGACCGCCGTCACATTCATTGCGGCGGAATAGAAATTGACGTATCCGACAGTAATCAATTTGGCTTTCGACCGGCGGTCCCCGCGTGGGCTGCAATCGCCGCTCCGACGTCGAACTCCCGACCGAGCGTGCAATTCCAGCAACGATTATTCGATCACGACTGACGTCGATGTCAATTTTGCTCGTGACTCCCGAGCCAGCCGTATCGCAATGTGCTGAAATAGGCGTGGGCGTCAGTATCCCGCCCGCTCCACGTAACGAAACCCCCGATAGCGGAAGATTCCACGGATCGGGCTCGCCGAGTTTCGACCAGTGCAAATCAGGGTACAGCTGATAGCATCTGATTAGCTGGGGAACGGCGAGAGCCAGTCCGCCCAGTCCGCCGGGAGAGGAACGGAGGTCTTAGCTGATGTCGATCACGAGCGGATCACTCACAGCGACCTCGCCCACCCTGGACGACGAGGACGAGGCAACTTCGCAGTGTGTCGTGACGGTCCACAGCTGCAGTAGGCTGGGCCGCACGGCAAACCCGCCCAGTCGCTGGTCCACCGACTGGTTCCGGCCCCGCCGCCGTCGCTGACAGCGCGGTTCAGCGCCGCCTGATGCGGCGGATCACCAGCACGACCAATACCGTGCCGATGCCGGCCAACGACACCGCCACCGCCGGCTTCTTTACGAACTGCACCACACCCGCCTTGGCATCCTCGGCAATCCTGCGAGGATTCGCCCGCTCGGCGAGGGCGTCCACGGTCGACGCCAACTGATCGCGAGCCTGGTTGATGTCCTGCTTGATGCTGTCCGGATCCCGATCCGCCACGTCAACCCCTCCAACTCGCGTCACTGCCTTGCCGAACTACCCTAGTTCAGCCGAGCAGCGATCCGACGCGCCGGCCGACCGAAGGGACACCTACGCATGCCATCGACCCCTCGTCTCGAGGTGGGCGACAAAGCGCCCGCGTTCAGCCTGTCCGACGCCGACGGCCACACCGTGAAGCTGAGCGACTACAAGGGCCGCAAGGTGATCGTCTACTTCTACCCCGCCGCGTCCACCCCCGGCTGCACCAAGCAGGCGTGCGACTTCCGCGACAGCCTGGCCCAGCTCAACGTGGTCGGCCTCGACGTCGTCGGCATCTCGCCCGACAAGCCGGCGAAGCTCGCCACGTTCCGTGACGCCGAGGGGCTGACGTTCCCGCTGCTGTCCGATCCCGACCGCGAAGTGCTGACCGCCTGGGGCGCATACGGCGAGAAGACCATGTACGGCAAGAAGGTTCAGGGCGTGATCCGCTCGACGTTCGTGGTCGACGAGAGGGGCGCGATCGAGCTCGCCCAGTACAACGTCAAGGCCACCGGCCACGTCGCCAAGCTCCGCCGCGACCTCGCGGTCTGAGCCGCTGACCCGCCGACCGGTCAATCGCGAGCGGCCGTCCCCGACCGGCGACCGGACGACCCGACGACGGCGACCCCGCGCCCCGTCGACCCGACGAACCGTCGAGCCGTCGAGCCGTCGAGCCGACGAACCGTCGAGCCGACGAGCCGACG